>NZ_KV815632.1:152839-214129 GCF_001814285.1 Enterococcus sp. HMSC076E04
AGTATATTGAGACAGGGATTGCTTTAGATGCAGATATCACTGGGGAGTTGCTGATCAATATCTTTATTCCTAATACACCGCTGCATGATGGTGCAGTTATTGTAAAAGAAGGAAAGATCGCAGTAGCAAGCGCCTATCTTCCACTATCAGAAAGTATGTTGATCCCTAAAGAATTCGGGACTCGACACCGGGCAGCTGTCGGTATAAGCGAAGTCAGCGACGCGATCACCATCGTTGTCTCTGAAGAAACCGGGGACGTCAGCATCACGTTAGACAATGAACTGATGGCTGGCTTATCCCAGCAAGAATATTTGGCAATCTTGCGTAGAGAACTAATTGCTGAAGAGAAAACAAAAAATAAGAAAAACGTGATTCAATCTTTCCTAGACGGTATGACTAAGGGAGGGGATCGCAAATGATCTCAAAAGAGAAACGGACAAGTATTCTTTACAGTTTTATTGCATTGCTGTTCAGTATTGCACTGTACTTCAATGCAAATGGACAGTCCGTTCAAAACACGCTTTCTGGAAATGAAGCGTATAATCAAACAGTCACTGGTGTACCAATCAAAATTTCATATGATTCGCAACGCTATTATATCCATGGATATGAAAACACAGTGACGGTCAAACTTTCCAGTGCCAACCGAGTCCAGTTGAATGCAGAAGCAAACGAAGATACACGGATGTTTCGCATCACTGCAGATATCACTAAGCTTGGCGAAGGAACACATGAAGTTCCGCTGAAAATTCAGAACTTGAGCAGTGCTGTCACAGCAAAGATGGAACCATCGACTATTACAGTAACGGTTGAGAAAAAGGTGACAAAAGATTTCGATGTGGAAACATTGATCCCTTCAACGATCACACCATCTGGATATGAACTAGATGATACTTCCGTTAGTCCTAAAAAAGTCTCTATCACTACAGGTGACAAAACGTTGGCCGAAATCAAACGAGTAGTAGCTGATGTGGATGCTTCGATGGTCACGGATGATGGCATCAATAGTAAAGTGCCGATACAAGCGCTGAATGCAGCAGGAGAAATATTAAGTATCATTTCCGATCCAGTGCAAGTAACTGTGAAAGCTGATGCAATCAAACCAAGCAAAACGGTACGACTTTATGGGACGCAACAAGGAACACCGGCTGCTGGGGTTGAAAGCTATGATTTCAGTTTTTCAGACTTGGAAGCAGAAGTAAGCGGATCTAGCGATTTGCTTGCATCAATCGGCGACAGTATCGCTGTACCGATCAATGTCTCAGGAATCAGTCATCGAACAACTCGTAAAATCGAAATACCAGTAGAAGAAGGACTAAGTATCAAACCTAAATCAGTCAGTGTGGAGATTACACCCGTAATGCAAACGTCAAGCAGCAGTTCCGCTTCGACAAGCAGTCGGACACAAGAAGATACAAATACAAGTACAAGCACTTCATCTGCTGATTCAGTAACGGTACCTTCAACAACAACGTCCATTTCTTCTAGTTCGGGATCTGCAACAAGCAGTTCATCCACGAGTACAGAAGAAACATCGCAAACAAGCGAATCAACACAAATGAGCAGAACAAATTCCTCGGAAAATTAAGTTAAAGGAGTAATTTTACAACTATGGGTAAATATTTTGGAACAGACGGCGTCCGCGGTGAAGCCAACAAGGAACTTACGCCAGAACTTGCATTTAAGCTGGGACGATGCGGAGGTTATGTCCTAAGCCAGCATGAAGAAGAAGGAAAACGCCCACGCGTACTAGTGGGGCGGGATACAAGAATCTCAGGTCAAATGTTAGAAGAAGCGCTGATTTCAGGACTTTTATCGGTGGGTATCGAAGTGTTCCAACTAGGTGTGATTTCTACGCCAGGTGTTGCTTATCTGACACGATTACAAAAAGCAAGTGCAGGAGTCATGATCTCTGCTTCTCACAATCCAGCGCAGGATAATGGAATCAAATTTTTTGGTGCAGACGGTTTTAAATTAGTAGATGATCAAGAACTAGAAATCGAAGCGTTATTGGATGCAGAAGTAGATGAATTGCCTCGTCCATCAGCTGATGGTTTGGGAACTGTAGAAGAATTTCCAGAAGGTTTATTGAAATATTCTCAATTCCTTGTACAAACGATCAATGGCGATCTTTCCGGTTTGACGATTTGTGTCGATGCAGCAAACGGAGCAACTTCAACAAGTGTCAATCGTTTGTTCGCTGATCTTGAAACAGACTTCTATACAATGGGCACAAATCCAGATGGTTTAAACATCAATGATGGGGTAGGTTCTACACATCCAGAACGTTTAGCTGAGATGGTCGTTGAAAAAGGAGCAGATGCTGGTCTAGCTTTCGATGGCGATGGCGATCGCATCATCGCGGTAGATGAACTTGGGAATATCGTCGATGGTGATAAAATCATGTTTATCTGTGCTAAATACTTAGCAGAAAAAAATCGCTTGAAAAAAGACACTATCGTTACAACTGTGATGAGCAACTTAGGCTTCCACAAAGCGGTAGAAGGAATCGGTCTGAAAGATGTCGTTACACAAGTCGGTGATCGTTATGTTGTAGAAGAAATGCGCAAAAACGATTATAATTTTGGTGGCGAGCAGTCTGGACACATGATTTTCTTAGATTTCAACACAACTGGTGATGGGATGCTTTCAGGAATTCAGTTGTTGAATATTATGAAACAGACGGGTAAAAAATTATCTGAGCTTGCAGCAGAGGTAACGATTTATCCGCAAAAATTAGTGAATATCCGCGTAAGTGATAAAAATGGTGCGATGGATGTTCCAGCAATTAAAAAAGTGATCGAAGAAGCAGAAGCTGAAATGGGATCAGAAGGTAGAATCCTAGTTCGTCCTTCCGGCACAGAACCATTACTTCGTGTGATGGCAGAAGCGCCTACCGATGAGAAAGTCAATTACTATGTCGATAAAATCGCAGCAGTAGTCAAAGAAGAAATCGGTCTAGATTAAGAACCTAAGATAGAAGAGAAAAAGCAAAGACTAGTGACGGTTATTCGTCGCTGGTCTTTGCTTTTTCTTTTATTTAAAAACATATTGTGTAAGAAATATTATACCAATGTAAGAGATGAAAAAAATCAACATCACTAGTAAAATAGCACGTTTGCATGCTTTATCTGCTTTTAATCCTATTTTTTTGTGGATATGATCAAGAATAATATAACTAGGAATTTGAGCCAATAGATAGACGTAATAATAGTTTTGCCCGTCCGCAATAAGGAAGTACAAAACAAGAGAAGCAACTATACTATCAAAAAAGAGAATAGACCAGCGTAAGAGCGTTAATTTTGTTACCATCGAAAATCATAGGTAGAACTCCAGCGTGCTTCAGTCAAGGTTATTCTACCAGTCCCTCTATTGCCGTTAGCATCTATATAACTATCATTTTTGTAAACATCAGGCTTGATAGTGGTAGTATCTAATTCAGAAGCAAGGGAGACGATTGCAGTAGAAGTCAGGACGAGTGAGGAAACAACAATTGTAGTGACAAAAATAATAAGCATTTTTCTTATCATAGGACAACCTCCATTTTGTTTTTGTTATAATATGAGTATAATAGTTTCTTTGTTACCCTTATATTTTATAATCATCGAATTGTTTTTGGTAGATTTGTTGCATAAGCTCACAAAAATTTTGGAGGGAGAAAAAATTGAGGTTTGGCGAAATGTATCGATATATAAGGAAAGGGAAAGGAATGACTCAAAAAGAAGTTTGTAATGATTTTTTAGATAGGACAACTCTTTCGCGGATTGAAAAAAATGAGACGGAGCCAAGGTTTGAAAATGCTTGTTATTTATTAGAGAGGATAGATGTATCTTTAGATGAATTTAGATATTTGGCAAATATAGAGAATAGAGATAACCGTACAAGGCTTATTGAGGATCTTTATTCTATTATTTCAAATACAGAAAGTGCACAGATAAGAAAGTTGTATAGACGATGTTTAGAATTTACATCTACTTGTTCAGATAAAAAAATAGAAGAAATCCTGTTGATTTTACGCTTGTATTTATCTGCTGATCCTATGGTCTTTGATAAAACAGAATGCAAAGGGTTGGTGACTCCGATTTGGCAGCGGCTTTCAAAAATAGAGGTGTGGACATTAAGAGATATTCAAATATTTGCGATCATTTCATTTCATCTAGAAATCAGCACGTTAGAAATAATGTATCCGATTCTATTAGCTACGCTTGATAGATATAATCGATTGGATATTGTCGATACAGTAAGGCTGACACTTTTGATGAATATCTCTCAAATATATATACAAAAAAATCTTGTAGAAGATGGCCGATATATGTTGAATCTAGCAAAAGATATTGCGAAACGAGCAAAACGAGCTGATTTTCTAGGCGCGATTTTCGTAAGATTAGGGTACTGCCAAAACGATACAAAATTAATGCAAAAAGGGTTTGATTTACTTGAAGTAGTTGAAGAAACGGAATTAAAAGCCAAATTATTAAAGGAACTCCAATATTATAGACAGAGAAAGTGAACGATTTATTGAAACGAGGTTTTAAAAAGTAAACGGGAAATAAAGTAAAAATACCGAACACTAAAAATCAAATTTTTTTGTGTTCGGTACATACTATGCTTTTATTTTTTACAAAAGACTGCAAAAATCAAATGTTTTCCCGTACAGAAACGTTACTCAACTGTCACTGATTTCGCCAGATTACGTGGCTTGTCAACGTCAAACCCTCGTAATAGTGTGGCGTAATAGGCAAGTAATTGAGTCGGTACGACTGTGGCAAGAGTAGACAGATAAGGGTGGACTGCTGGCAGTACTAGTTGGTCATTTTCCTTTTCTAATCCTTCTGAGACGATAACTAATGTTTTAGCGCCACGGCTTTCGACTTCTTTCAGATTACCTCGAGTATGCGCGCCAGTCACTTCTTCACTGATGATTCCGATCACGGGCGTTCCTTCTTCAATCAAAGCAATTGTTCCGTGTTTCAATTCACCAGCAGCAAAACCTTCTGCCTGGATGTAACTGATTTCTTTCAATTTCAGAGCGGCTTCAAGAGAAACGTTGTAGTCTGCCCCGCGTCCGATATAAAAAGCATTTCTTGTGTCACTGAGGTATTCTGCAGCCAGCTCCTCTAAATAATCTTTCCGGGCAATGACCGATTCCATCGCATTTGCGACTAAACTCAATTCATGAGTGATATCGAACGAAAGAGAAGTTTCTACTTCTTTTTTGTCACCGATAGCTTTGGCTAATAAAGTCAGTACTGCTATTTGTGCAGTATAAGCTTTCGTTGATGCTACTGCAATCTCAGGTCCGGCATGCAACAATAGGGTGAAGGACGCTTCTCGCGAAAGAGTAGAGCCAGCAACATTTGTAATCGTAAGTGAAGGATAGCCAAGACGGTTGATTTTTACCAGCACTTGCCGACTGTCCGCTGTTTCGCCACTTTGACTCAAGAAAATAAAGAATGGTTTTTTTGAAAGAAGAGGTGTGTTATAGCCGAATTCACTAGCTAAATGAACCTCGACAGGAATCTGTGTCAATTCTTCCAAAGTCTGTTTACCAGCTAATCCCGCATGGTAACTAGTTCCGCAAGCAACGATGTAGATTCGATCGCTGTCAGATAATGTATCGATCAGTTTTGGATCAAGAGGGACCCGATTGTCTTCTGTTACGTATTTTTGAGCAATACGGCGCATGATAATAGGCTGTTCGTCGATTTCTTTCAGCATATAAAAAGGATAGGTGCCTTTCTCGATATCTGAAGCATCTACTTGCGCTTCAAATGAAGAACGTTCCATAATGTCGCCCGCAAAATTTTGGATAATAATTTTGTCTGATGTAACGGTAACCATCTCTTCATCTTCGACCTCGACGAATTTCTTCGTATGAGCAAGCATAGCCATTGCATCGCTGGCAATCACATTGAATCCATCACCAAGTCCGACTAACAATGGGCTTTTGTTTTTTGCTACATAAATCACATCAGGTGTTGTACGATCAATCAAAGCGAAAGCATAAGAACCTTTGATGATGCGCAAAGCTTTTAAAAATGCCTCTTTTGCCGTCATATCCTTCGCAAAAGTTTCAATCAGATGAGCGATAATCTCAGTATCTGTCTCACCGATAAAGTGATCATCTGTTAAATAAGCATTTTTAAGTTCTTCGAAGTTTTCGATCACGCCATTATGGACGAGCACGAAACGTCCGCTTTGTGAAGTATGTGGATGGGCATTTTCCTCAGATGGTTGTCCGTGGGTTGCCCAACGTGTATGGCCGATGCCTATATTTCCTGTAGTATCAGAAGTTATTCTATCTTTTAAATTTTGGATTCTGCCTTGTGCTTTGACTAAATGATCTGTCGTGCCATCTGAGACAAAGATGCCAGCTGAATCATAACCGCGGTATTCCAATTTTTCTAGCCCGCCAATCAATCCTGGTGTTACATTTTTTAATCCAATCATTCCAACAATTCCGCACATAAAAAACATCCTACTTTCTATAATGAATTCGTATGAATGCTTCCAGCTGCAGGAAAATCCTTTTGTTTTATCTTTGCAGATACTTTTTGTGGATCTTCTGTAGAGTGCAGTCCCTAGGGTCATCCGCCGAATCTTTCGATAAACCCTCTCCTCGTCATCTGTTTACACAGACCAGGCGCTATCCTAAAAGGTATAACTATCCTCCTTTTTTATTTTTTATCTGGAAACATTTAAAATCATACCCTTTTGCGAATGTTTTTGTCAACAAAAAAAGAATAAAAATAAATTGGTATATATCGAATTTCCTTTTGGGGGTGCGTTTTGTGTCAAAAAATAATCGGTTTTTATCTATCATCTTTTTCAGGAGTTCGGTACAATAGAAAGTAATAGGATGAAGGAGGAGAAAAATGGATTCAAAAATCGAAATCATGACACTTGGAAGGTTAAAAAAACAATTGTCCGAATTTAAAGCATCAGCTGGTGTATCAGATGACACAAAAATATTTTTAGATACTGGTTGGGATAGCATCCAGGAAATCGCACCTGATGCCTTGGAAGTTGTCCAAGCGCGAGAGTTTACGGTAGAAGATGAATGGACAAAAGAATCATTTTCCGGGTATGCGCGTGAAGAAAAAGCAGAGCGGTTCGACGCTTCCGAGCAGTCAGAAACTGTAATCGTCATAAAAAACTTGTATTAGAAAGGAGAAAGAATGAATAAAAAACGTTGGGCAGCAGTTCTGATTGCTGCGGGATTATTTGTGGTTTCGTTAGTTTCGGCGAGTTTGACTAAGCCTCAGGAAAACAATCAAGTCGAAGGGTTGAACAGTTGGTTATACGGGGATGAAGAGTTAGTACCAAATGTGTTGGAAGAGGGAGACAGTACGCAAAAAATCGTAAAACTAACAGTAGATGGTACGATTGCTGCAGGAGGATCTTCTGGTTTATTTGCTTCTGAAGGCTATAACCATGAAAATTTCATGGAACAACTGAAAGCTGTGGAAGAAGATCCAACAGTCAAAGGAATTTTTTTAGAAGTAAACTCTCCTGGTGGTGGTGTCTATGAAAGTGCGGAAATCGCTAAGAAATTAGATACGATCCGTAAAGAACATGATATCCCGATGTATGTCAGTATGAAAAACATGGCAGCTAGCGGTGGTTACTATATTTCTGCTCAAGCAGATAAAATCTTTGCAACCGAAGAAACAGTGACCGGTTCAATTGGTGTGATCATGTCAGGATTGAATTATTCAGGCCTTTTAGAAAAACTGGGTGTGGAAGACACAACAGTGAAAAGTGGCGCATTGAAAGATATGGGTTCAGGAACACGCCCAGAGACAAAAGAAGAGGAAGCAGTGCTTCAAGCGTATATTGATAGTGCGTATCAACGATTTGTAAGAATCGTTAGCGAGGGACGAAATAAATCTGAAGAAGCAGTCAAAAAAATAGCAGATGGAAGGATTTATGATGGTGTCCAAGCAAAAGAAGTAGGTTTAGTCGATGAATTGGGATTCCCTGAAGACGCCTTACAAGCTATGCGAAAGGAACAAAAACTTGAAGATGCTGAATTAGTAGAATATTCCTCCGCATCATCTGGATTTGCCAGCACATGGTTAGGGAGCAAACTGGCAGAGTTCCAAGGATTGAAATCTTCTGAAACTAGTCAGATCTTATCAATACTTGAGAATCTCGGAACTGCAGAATCACCAAAAGCAATGTATTATTACGGAGGTGAGTAAGCATGACGGAACTTCCAAACGAAAATAAGGAACAAGGAAGAGAGAGGCAGCAGCAGCCTGCTGTGGGACCTGATCCAAGCTTTTCCCAAAAGGTGCTGAGCTCTTTTGAAAGAGAACCGATGACGTCAGAAGAAATCAAAAAGAAACAACGGAAATGGAAAAAGTATACTGACACAAAAAATGAACCACCAAAAGCAAATGATTTTCCTCATTATTTCTATGCAGGTTTTTTGATCCGAATGTTTGCCTTCTTGATCGATCTTTTGTGTATCGGAGCTATTACACGTTTAACACTTGGTATTGCCAAAAATCTAGGTTGGCTGAATTTTTCAGATTCGTATTTGAGTCTCTATGGATTCACAGCATTACTCATTTATTTAGCGTATTTTGTTTTATTGACGAAACTCAATCATGGCCAAACGATTGGGAAAATGATCTTCGGTATTCGAGTCATCAGTTTTGATGAAGAAGAACTTAGCTGGTCAACTGTTTTAGTTAGAGAAGGTGCTTGTCGGTTCATTCTAAAGTTTCCTTTGCTGATGTTAGGGTATCTTCCAGCAATCTTTAATCAGAAAAAGCAGCATCTGGGAGATCTTTTCACTAATACAAGTGTCGTTACGATTAATCTGATCAAAGCATTCAACCAAGAAGTTAACAGCTGATGATCCATAAAAAACAGTAGTTTGAAGCATCTTCTAAAAGTCAGATTAAAAATCTAGCTTTTAGAGGATGCTTCGATTATTTTTAATTGTCATGCTTTTTTTGTTTTGCTACTATTGAACATGAGCTGAACATAAGCAAGAGGAGGACACTGCGTGAAGCCGATTGATTTTCCAGAAAAATATGAGAATTTAATGCGAGTGGCCCAACAAGCACTAGCAAACCAGCAATATCAGCAGGCAAAAGAACTATTTCAACGTGCTTACGAGTTAAAAGAAAGCTTTGAGGCTAATAGCCTGCTTGTTTTTTGTCTTTATGAGTTAGACGAGAAAAAAGAAGCGTTGAAACAAGCACTCTTACATGAAAAACAGTATCTTCAAAACGAGGAGTTTGCTGAATTTTATTTTGACTTGTTAATCAGCGCACAAGATTTTTTATATGCTAGAAAATTGATAGCAAGTACAGATTTTTATGAATCTTTTGAGCAGCGTATCATTGAAAAAATCCAATTTGCAGAAGAATTGTCCGGACAAATGGAGAGGCAAAAAGTCAAGGCACTCCATAAAAAATCGGAGGAACTTCCTTCATTGGAACCAGCACGTCAGCTGTCGTCTATCGAGGAGATCGAACAGCTTCCTTACCATGAGTTTATCCAAACAGCGAGTAAACTGATTGTATTACCAGAGGTCCATATTTTAGCGAGGGCAAAATTGCTGGAGACACTCAGGCAATTGAATGAATGCAACCCTGTTTTCTATTTGACGATTGAAGAAAAACTAGTCAAAGTCATACCCAAAGATTTGCCTAAGCCACAGCAACAGTCAAGTTATCGACAATTGTGTGTGTTTTCAGATCATTACGGGAATGAAGATGCGCTACTTAGTTCGGTGCTGAAAGAAGAATTTACGTTGCAATCTGCAATCGTTTATCCTGTCTATGATACATACATTGAAGACCCGAGGCGTTGGTTTCAACTGACTGTAGAGGCATGTACAGGAAAAACGATGTATGATGGTACGGAAGATGAAAAACAAGATTTTTTTAAAAAACGAGAGAAAATTTTGCAGCAAATGATCTTCTTCCATTAGATTTTATCAGTGAAAAAGATAAAAATGTTATGAAAAACAAGGATTCTACCCATTCAATATGTTTACAATTTGAAAGGGTTAGTGTACTATTTAAAGGTATGCATGAAACGTTTTTGATGTATAAAATGAATTTCTAAACTCGGAGGGAATTAAATGACTGCAACATTTGAAAAAAAAGGCACGAATGATGGTGTTTTAAAATTTACGATTGCGCAAGACGAAATCCAAAAAGGATTAACAACTGCGTTTAATAAAGTGAAAAAAAGCTTGAACGTACCTGGATTCCGTAAAGGGAAAGTTTCTCGTCAAGTATTCAACCGTATGTACGGTGAAGAAGCTTTATATGAAGATGCATTGAATGCTGTATTACCAGAAGCTTATGAAGCTGCTGTCAAAGAAGCTGGCATCGACCCTGTTTCTCAACCAAAAATCGATGTAGAAAGCATGGAAAAAGGTCAAGATTGGGTAATCACTGCTGAAGTAACAGTGAAACCAGAAGTAAAATTAGGACAATATAAAGATCTAGTTGTTGAAAAACAAGACCGTGAAGTAACAGATGCTGACGTGGATGCACGTATCAAACGTGAACAAGAAGCACAAGCTGAATTAGTTATCAAAGAAGATGCTGCAGCTGAAAATGGCGATACAGTAGTAATCGACTTCGAAGGCTTTGTAGATGGCGAAGCGTTTGATGGCGGAAAAGGCGAAAATTACTCACTTGAATTAGGTTCAGGTTCATTCATTCCAGGATTTGAAGATCAATTAGTTGGTCATAAATCAGGTGAAAGTCTAGATGTAAATGTAACTTTCCCAGAAGATTATCAAGCAGAAGATCTTGCTGGAAAAGAAGCAGTCTTCAAAGTGACAATCCATGAAGTAAAAGCAAAAGAAGTGCCTGAATTAGATGACGAATTCGCAAAAGATGTGGATGACGAAGTATCAACATTAGACGAATTGAAAGAAAAATATCGCAAAGAATTAGTAGAAACAAAAGAAAAAGCAGCGGACGATGCAAAAGATGAAGCAGCAATCCGTATGGCTGTTGAAAACGCAGAAATCGTTGAATTGCCGCACGTGATGGTTCATGATGAAGTACATCGTTCAATGGACGAATTCTTGAACAACATGCAACGTCAAGGTATCTCTCCTGAAATGTACTATCAATTAACTGGTTCTACAGAAGAAGACTTGCATAAACAATTCGAAGGTGAAGCAGAAATGCGCACAAGAACAAATCTTGTGATCGAAGCAATTGCAGCTGCTGAAAATCTTCAAGCAACAGAAGAAGAAATCAATGCAGAAATCCAAGAATTATCAGAAACATACAACATGCCAATCGAACAAATCAAACGCGTGTTGACAGAAGATATGCTGGAACATGATGTGACAATGAAAAAAGCAATCGAATTGATCACAGGTACAGCGACAGAAGCAAAAGAATAGAAATTAAGTAATAGAGGTCATGAAATAAGGGACTGTGACATGTTTGTTGTCACAGTCCCTTATTTTTTGTTAAGCGTGAAAATATACAAAAATATAGGTCAATCGATCCTTTGTTAAACACTTTTTCTTTTTACTAAACTATGTTATGATAGTAAAAGACTGTAAAGTCTCTGATAGTTTCTTGCATACTTTTTGCAAGTTAAGGGGTGAAGACCATGTATGACAATCCAAGTAGCAATGAGACCGTACGCTGTTCTTTTTGTGGGAAAACCCAAGAAGAAGTGAAAAAAATCGTAGCTGGTCCAGGGGTCTACATCTGTAATGAATGTATCGACCTATGTAAAGAAATCATTGATGAAGAATTTTATGAAGAAGCTGTACGCGAATTCACTGAAGTCCCTAAACCACTAGAAATTCTTGAAGTATTGAATAACTACGTGATTGGACAAGATCGCGCAAAACGCTCGTTAGCTGTCGCTGTATACAATCACTACAAACGTGTCAATCAGCAAGCACAAGAGAACACAGATGATGTTGAACTACAAAAAAGCAATATCTGCTTGATCGGACCTACAGGGTCAGGGAAAACATTTTTGGCACAAACATTAGCAAAAACGTTGAATGTACCTTTTGCAATCGCAGATGCGACAAGTTTGACAGAGGCTGGTTATGTGGGTGAAGATGTAGAAAACATTTTGCTTAAATTGCTCCAGTCTGCTGATTACAATGTGGAACGTGCAGAAAAAGGGATCATCTATATTGATGAGATCGATAAAATCGCGCGTAAAAGCGAAAATGTATCCATCACTCGTGATGTTTCCGGCGAAGGTGTCCAACAAGCCTTGCTGAAGATTCTAGAAGGAACTGTTGCAAGTGTTCCGCCTCAGGGAGGACGTAAACATCCACATCAAGAATTTATCCAGATCGATACGACGAATATCTTGTTCATCGTAGGTGGGGCGTTTGATGGTATCGAAACAATCGTGAAGAACCGCATGGGCGAAAAAACGATTGGATTTGGTACACAAAACCAAAAACTTTCTGAAGACGAAAGCGTCATGCAGCATATCATTCCTGAAGATTTGCTGAAATTCGGATTGATTCCTGAGTTTATCGGACGATTACCTGTTATGGCAGCTTTAGAGAAATTGACAACAGATGATCTGGTACGGATCTTGACTGAGCCAAAAAATGCGTTAGTCAAACAATATCAAAAACTTCTTTCTCTAGATGATACCGAACTTGAATTTGAACCTGAAGCATTGAGAGCTATTGCGAAAAAAGCAATCGAACGCAACACTGGTGCTCGAGGTCTTCGTTCTATCATCGAAGAAATCATGATGGATGTGATGTTTGATATTCCTTCAAATGAAAACATCGAAAAAGTGATTATTACCAAAGAAGCAGCTGAATTGTCTGGTGAGCCAACAGTGATCTATAAAGATTCAGAGAAAAAAGCGGGTTGATGAGAAGAGGCTGCCGTAAAAGTCATTTTGGCTTTTACGACAGCCGCTTGCTTTATTCATCACCTTTTTAAGGAGAGAGACCATGAAAGTCCATCAAGCTGAAATCATCATAAGTGCAGTGGCACCAAAACAATATCCAGAGACACAATTGCCGGAAATAGCTCTGGCAGGGCGATCAAATGTAGGGAAATCTTCTTTTATCAACACATTGATTGATCGAAAGAATTTAGCGCGTACTTCCGGTAAGCCTGGAAAGACCCAGACCTTGAATTTTTATTTGATCGAGAATGCATTGCATTTTGTCGATGTTCCAGGATACGGGTATGCAAAAGTATCCAAAACTGAACGAGCAAAATGGGGAAAGATGATCGAGACATATTTAACGACCAGAGAACAACTACGTGCGGTCGTTTCTTTAGTAGATCTGCGCCATAAGCCTTCTCAAGAAGATATCCAGATGTATCAATTTTTGAAGTATTATGATATCCCTGTGATCGTTGTTGCTACTAAGGCAGATAAGATTCCTCGCGGTAAATGGAACAAGCACGAAAGCGAGATCAAAAAAGCATTGGATTTTGATCGTAATGACACATTTATTCTTTTTTCTTCCGTTACAAAACAAGGGAAAGAAGAAGCATGGGCAGCAATAGAACAAGCAATCGAATCATAAAAAGAATAAAAAAGACTTACTAGCCAAACTCTTCCATAAAAGTTTGGCTAGTAAGTCTTTTTTTGCAGAACTTATCTTACTTTTGTTTCTTGTCTTTTTTCTTTTCGTTTTGTGGCTGCGGTTTTAGAAACCGATCGATTTCTTCTTTTGGCGCAACTGTTTTTTCCGGATCGACAGCAAATGATTCGAAAAGTTTATCTAAATTGTCTGTACGTTCAAATTTCAATCCCATCGCGAACACCTCTTTGTTCCTTTTTTACTTAGTTTACCATGTAATACCTAAAATTGGTTTCTAAGACAAAAAGTTTTAGTTTTTCTTTATCATTCGTTATAATTGAATTATAAAAAGATTTGAAAGAGGTGAGAAAATGATTGGTGAAGATAAATTATTAATGACTATCCAGCTCACAGACTTAAATGAGGAAGAAAAAAAACAGGAAATAAGCGATTGGGCTGTTTTGACACGTCTGTTGATCCAGCCAACATTTATCCGCTCTTTCGCTCAACAAGCGGAGCCGTATGATCTTAGGAAACTGCAAGAAAAAATAATGCTCGCATCGGTAAGAGACGAAAGCTGGTTAGTTGTAGGGAATGACGAGAACGAGTGTAGTTTTCGTTTGGAAGGCAATCAATTGTTGATAAAAAATGTATTGGCTATCCCTGTTTTCAAAGAAAACCAGTTTTTGATTCGAGATTTCATTCAGAAAAAAATGATTGCCCATGGTGTGTTTGCTTATATGAGAGCTTATAGCGAGTTTATCTATCACAATACAAAACAGATTCCCCAGCGGCTGCTGTTTGAGACGATGGATGAAATCGAGCGTTTACCTAAAATGAAACAGAAAAATGGCGACGTAGTAGTGGATTGCAATAAATTTCCAGGCTACGATCTTTTTTATCAAGGCTTATGTTTTACCTCATGTTGGGAAATGTATTACAGTCACTATTACCATCAGATCATCCCCAAACCGATTTTTCTCGATACACAACAAGTAGAAAAAGTGAAAGAATTAGATAACGAAGTCATATATATCCAGCTTTATCGAGACCCATTCAATTGGCAAAAAACAAACAATCAGCTATTCCAATCCTATTTTAGAGACCAGCTTGGGTTTGACCACCTTGCTTGGGATAACGGCGTGGGATTGCTGAAACCACCATTTGTTGAATACATTTATACTGATCATACGATTCAATCTGTCCAGTATCAAAATGCGCAGATGCAACCTGTTCCCAAAAAAAATGCCTCGTTCTTTGTAACGAAAAGTTATGATATTCAAGGAGGAAATTATAAAGAAAGACGTGTTCGCGGAACACTGAATGCCCAGGCGTATTTTCCTTGGGTTGACGAGAATCGCGCGCGAATGATGTGCTATAAGATCATCGATCCGACTGTTGCTTTGGACAATGGAATCGAAGCGTATTGTTATTACATCAGGGAATATCTAGAAATAGAGGTAACAGATGAGAAATATCAAGATTATCTTTTATCATTAAGAATCTATGTTCCTTCTGAAGCACTGCCGGATTTACCGTTAAAGGAAATCAAACACAGACTCACTGATATTGCCTTCAAACGAATAAAGAAAAAACGGCGAAGTGTCCAATTTGATGTCAAGAAAGGCGAGAAGCATCTGCGTGTGCAGTTTTTAGATTATCGCGAATTAGAACAATTGATTACTTTACAAAAAATATGAGGTGAAGAAAATGGATAAACAACTTTATTATCGAATAATGGTTCCAGCATCATTATTATCCGTCTGTCTCTTTTTTGTTCCTAATTTTCCTATTCGATCAGTCATCGGTTTCTTGGTCATGTTTGGTGGGATGGGACTTTATTATTACCTTCTTCATAAGGAAAGAAAACCTGCTTCTGTTTATATGAAAAAAACAAGAAGCGAAAATAACAAACGATAAAACAGTTTGATAATAGTCAAATAAAGTAGGAAACCAGTCAAAAAAAGACTGGTTTTTTATTTTTTTGACCGATTTATAATTTTTTGTGAACGATTTTGACTGATTTGTATTGCGAGTCTAAAAAAAATATGCTATTATTTGTATTGAGGTGATCGTGAAAATGCTTACAGAGGAACGCAGACAAAAAATACTAGACTTGCTTGAACAGCAGAAAATCGTGAAATCACAAGACCTTGTAAACCTTTTGAATGCTTCAGAATCAACGATAAGGCGTGATTTGCAAGAGTTGGAGAATGGTGGTTTTCTAGAAAGAGTCCATGGCGGCGCTAAGAAAGAGCAATTATTGAATTTTGAGCAGAATATGAGTGAAAAATCACTCAAAAACGTTCATGAAAAACAGCAGATTGCCAAATTGGCAGCTGAAACCATTAATGACGAAGATGTCATCTATTTAGACGCTGGCTCTACTACTTTAGAAATGATCCCTTTTTTACAAGGAAAACAAATCACAGTGGTGACAAATTCCGTTCAACATGCGGCAAATTTAGTTGATTTGGAGCTTGCTACGATCATTTTAGGTGGAACGATCAAGCTGTCAACCAATGCTGTTTTAGGATCTAATGCGATAGAACAACTAAAACATTTTCATTTCAATAAAGCGTTTATGGGAATGAACGGTGCGCATATCGAGCAAGGATTCACGACACCGGATCCAGAAGAAGCAGCTGTTAAACGTTTAGCCATGAAAAATTCTGAAGAGACCTTTGTATTGATTGATCATACTAAATTCAGCCAGTTGTCTTTCACCTCTGTTGCACCTTTGGAAGCAGCCACGATCATAACCGAGCGTTGTCCATTAGAATTCATCAATGAATTCCGTGAAAAGACAACAATTAAGGAGGCAATACAATGATTTACACAGTAACACTTAATCCATCAATTGATTATATTGTACGCGTAGATGGGTTAAAAATAGGTGATTTGAACCGGATGAAAGAAGACTTCAAATTGCCTGGAGGAAAAGGGATCAATGTTTCCCGTATTTTGAAACGGATTGATTCTCAATCTACAGCACTAGGGTTTTTAGGAGGATTCACTGGCGAATTTATTTCGAAGTGGCTTGAAAAAGAACAAATCAAATCTTTGTTCACACACGTGCAAGAAGATACAAGAATCAATATCAAACTAAAATCAGATACTGAAACTGAAATTAACGGTTTAGGTCCAGCTATTTCAGACGAAGAAATCAATGAATTGAAGCAAGCACTAGGGACAGTAGAACAAGGAGATATCGTCGTATTGTCAGGAAGCGCGCCAGCCAGCCTACGAAAAGGATTTTATCAAGAACTGATTGATATCATTCGAGAAAAAGGTGCAGATTTCGTAATCGATACAACAGGTGATGATCTAAAAAATGCACTTGTTAAGAAACCGTTGTTGATTAAACCAAACAATCACGAATTAGCTGAGCTTTACAATACAACCTTCCAATCTGTAGAAGAAATCATTCCGTATGGAAAAAAATTACTAGCTGAAGGGGCACAGAATGTGCTGATCTCAATGGCTGGAGACGGCGCTTTGCTCTTTACAGAACAAGGAACTTATAAAACGAATGTATTGGTTCGCCCATTGAAAAATTCAGTAGGTGCAGGGGATTCAATGATTGCCGGTTTTATTGGTGCTTACAGCCGGACGAAAGATCCGATCGAAGCCTTTAAATGGGGAGTTGCTTGTGGAAGCGCAACGGCTTTTTCTGATGACTTGGCAGCTCGCGAACTGATTGATGAGTTATTGCCAGAAGTTGAAATCACAAAAATTGATTAGTTTCAAGGAGGATAATCATGAATATCAAGGATTTAATGGTCAAAGAAGCAATGATCATGGATTTGCAAGCGACTGATAAAAAAGGCGCGATCGATGAAATGGTTCAAAAAATGTTTGATGCCGGCCGGATTTCCGATATCGACACATATAAAGAAGGAATTCTAGCTCGTGAAGCACAAACCTCTACAGGTCTTGGTGACGGAATCGCCATGCCTCACGCGAAAAATAGTGCAGTCAAAGAAGCAACAGTTTTATTTGCAAAAAGCCAAAAAGGTGTAGATTATGAAGCATTAGACGGACAGCCGACTTATCTGTTTTTCATGATCGCAGCTCCAGAGGGCGCGAACGACACACACTTGCAAGCATTAGCAGCACTATCTCGATTGCTGATTGATGCAGATTTTGTAGCGAAATTAAAAGAAGCAAGTACACCAGAAGAAGTCCAAGACTTGTTCCAAACAGCTGAAGAGCAAAAAGAAGCAGAAGAAAAAGCAGAACAAGAAACACAAGCTGCAGAAGCTTCTGCTCATCCAGAAAGAAAATTCGTTGTTGCCGTTACAGCTTGCCCAACAGGAATCGCTCATACTTACATGGCAGAAGATGCTTTGAAGAAAAAAGCGAAAGAAATGGGAGTGGAGATCAAAGTCGAAACGAACGGTTCAGAAGGAATCAAAAACCGATTGACTGCTGAAGACATCGCTCGTGCAGAAGGCGTGATCGTTGCAGCAGACAAAAAAGTAGAGATGAACCGTTTTGACGGAAAAGAATTGATCAATCGTCCAGTCAGTGATGGTATCCGTAAACCAGAAGAGTTGATCAATCTAGCCCTTAGTGGTACTGCACCAGTATTCCATGGCGACGGAAAAGAAAATAGTTCAGAAGAAGGAAACGCGGATGGTACTGTCGGACAAAGAATCTATAAAGATTTGATGAATGGCGTATCACACATGTTACCATTCGTTATTGGTGGAGGAATCGCTATTGCTCTTTCTTTCATGATTGACCAATTTATTGGCGTGCCGCATGACCAGTTATCGAATCTGGGGAACTACAATCAAGCTGCTAGCTGGTTCAACCAAATCGGACAAGCTGCATTTGGGTTCATGTTACCGGTATTAGCTGGATTTATTGCTTCAAGTATCGGCGACCGCCCTGGTTTGATTGTTGGATTTGCTGCTGGTGCATTAGCTAATACAGGTGGCGCAGGATTCTTAGGCGCACTGATTGGTGGATTCTTGGCTGGTTATGTCATCGTATTTTTACGTAAATTATTCAAGAACTTACCAAAATCATTGGATGGAATCAAAACGATCCTCTTTTATCCAGTGTTTGGCTTACTGATTACTGGTTTCCTGATGTTGCTGGTCAATGTCCCTATGAAAGCAATCAATGATGCATTGAATGGTTTCTTGACAAGTATGAGTGGTTCGAATGCTGCTTTACTTGGTGCATTATTAGCTGGAATGATGGCGGCAGATTTAGGCGGTCCAATCAACAAAGCCGCTTATGTATTTGGTACAGCAACTTTAGCTACGACTGTTGCCACTGGCGGAAGTGTTGTGATGGCTTCTGTTATGGCTGGAGGAATGGTCCCTCCATTGGCGATTTTCGTTGCTACACGTTTGTTCAAAAATAAATTCAGCAAAACAGATCAAGATGCTGGTTTGACGAACATCGTGATGGGACTTTCGTTTGTCACGGAAGGATCGATTCCATTTGCAGCAGCTGACCCGATTCGTGCCATTCCAAGTTTTATTATTGGTTCTGCTTTAACTGGCGGATTAGTCGGTGCTTTCGGAATCAAATTACTGGCTCCTCATGGCGGAATTTTTGTTGTATTCTTACTGAGTCACCCAATCATGTATTTGGTGTTTATTGCTATCGGAGCAGTCGTCTCTGGTGTGATTTATGGTTTGTTGAGAAAAGCTCCTGCAGTAGCAGAAGCATAGAAATAAAAAGAAGAGACTGGGGAAATCCAGCCTCTTCTTTTTTTGTAGAGTCAAAGTAGTATAGATGAGTAGTATAGATGAATAGTTGTTGTGCCATAAAATAGTTCTTCTCGGTTCGTTAAAATGATTGCTTCAAATTTGTGATCGAAGATTTAGCCTCGATTTCTTGCTTGATTCTTGGTAAGTTTGCTTCATCAGTCAAGATTACCAAAATATCTCCTACATTCATGATCGTATCACCGTGAGTCAAGATTTCCTGATTTCCTCTGCGTATAGAGATTAGCAGCATATTTTTAGGCCAATTGAAGTCCCGCACCATTAATCCGTCTAAAGAACTCTCTGCCGTTACTGGAAAATCAAAAGTTGTCCTTGCACCTTTAAGAGCGGCGGTCTGATTATTTCCAAGTAAACGTTCCAACAATGATTCGTAGATCGGATTCCCTCCGAGAAGATCATTGACGATATAAGCAACAAGAGCAGCCAACCCTAAAGGCATCAGATGATTGAGAGAGCCAACCATTTCTGTCACTAAAATAATTGCTGTCAGCGGTGCTTTCCCAATTGCTGTGAAATAACCAGCCATGGCAATCACGACGAAATCCTTGATGTAGATTGGATCCATCCCGAAATCAACCATGATGTTTCCATAAAAGCTACCGATTAAAGCACCCAATGTCAATATCGGAAGGAAAATCCCTCCTGGAAGACCACCACCATAAGAAATCATGGAAAAAACGAATCGAAGAACAAACAAACCGATAATCATAATGATTGGCAATGAAG
This sequence comes from Enterococcus sp. HMSC076E04, assembly GCF_001814285.1. Classification (NCBI taxonomy): domain Bacteria; kingdom Bacillati; phylum Bacillota; class Bacilli; order Lactobacillales; family Enterococcaceae; genus Enterococcus; species Enterococcus sp. HMSC076E04. The sequence continues at coordinate 172,844 of NZ_KV815632.1, forward strand.
CATGTCCAAAAGCTAAAACGATTTGATTGCCTCCGCCTAGCGTACTAGGCCATAAATAACCAATCGGCAAAATCAGCAAGAAAGGAACGAATCCATGAAAATAAGCTGGTAAAGGCAATCGGTTGTAAAATTTTGGCAATGCCAGCAGGACCTTTTGATAAATAAAACCTAAGACGCCTAGAAGTACGCCTAATACCACCAAAGAACCATAATATTTCAACGGCAAAGAAGGAAGATCCCCTAGATATAAAACTGGTCTTAAGCCAAAAAAATAAAGAGAGACAAAGTTAGCCGTGATGGCCGCAGCAAAAGATGTCAGCCAAACAAGAGGAGAGAAGGAGTGATGGATTTCTTCTAAAACAAAGAGTAATCCTGCGATAGGAGCATTGAATGCTGCTGCAAGTCCGCTACTTGCTCCGCTAGAAATCAAAATCTTTTCTTCTGAAGATGGACTCCGAAACAATTGTCCAGCTCCTTGTCCGATAGCTGCGCCAAGCTGTATAGAAGGACCTTCTCGACCTAGAAAAAGTCCTGCGCCAACTGAAAGTACACCACCAATGAACTTTTTCCATAAAACAGAGAACCAGTTCATTGATAATTCCCCTCGAAGCTGTCCTTCTACTTGTGGAATCCCGCTTCCTTTGATATCCGGTTCATTTTTGACCAGATAACCCACAAAAAATGCTGCAAGGATGCAGCAAATAGCCATACCAACTAAGTAAATCGGCTGTTCCCGACTTATTTCATAGATGCTTCGAACAAAATCGCCTAACTTTTCGATCGATAAACGAAACAGGCTAACCACGATTCCTGTCAGTAGTCCAACGAATATTCCTTTTAGAATAAAATATATCTGAGTTTTATCTAATTTCTTGATTTTTCCTTTTTTTTTCATTCAAACGCCTCGCTTTCTTTTAATTTAGCGCGAAATCAACGAATTGACAAGGAGAAATCCATAAAAAGAAACAAATGATTTTGAATTAGCTAGTTTAATGAAAGCCAAGAAAATGCTATAATTAACAAGATTGATAAAAGAAAGGATGTTGTTAATGTCATCCAAAGCTGAATTATTAAACGGGATGAACCCCCGTCAGAAAGAAGCTGTTCTTCACACTGACGGACCATTATTGCTGATGGCAGGTGCGGGAAGTGGAAAGACGAGAGTGTTGACGCATCGCATTGCCTATTTGATTGAGGAAAAAGAAGTCAATCCTTGGAACATCCTAGCGATTACTTTTACCAATAAAGCTGCAAAAGAAATGAAAGAACGTGTCAATGCGATTCTCGCATCTGGAGGCGAAGATGTCTGGGTATCGACTTTTCACTCAATGTGTGTGCGTATTTTAAGAAGAGATGTTGATTTTATCGGGTATAACCGGAACTTTACGATCATCGACTCTTCTGAACAGCTGACCTTGATGAAACGGATACTGAAAGAACTGAACATTGACCCGAAAAAATATGATCCTCGCAGCATATTAGGAACAATCTCCCAAGCAAAAAATAGCTTGCAGACCCCTCAGGATTTTGCAAAAATGCAAGGCAGTTATTACGAAGAGATTGCGGCAAAATGTTACGCTGCTTATCAAAAAGAGCTTCAATACAATCAATGTATGGACTTTGACGACCTGATCATGAATACGATCCGGTTATTTGAAGAACATCCTGATTCACTCACATATTACCAAAACAAATTCCATTATATTCATGTAGATGAGTATCAACATACAAACCATGCACAGTATACGTTGGTCAATTTATTGGCAGGTAGATTTAGAAATCTATGCGTAGTGGGAGATGCAGATCAAAGTATCTACGGCTGGCGCGGTGCAGATATGCAGAACATCTTGGATTTCGAAAAAGATTATCCAGATGCTGCAGTGATTTTGCTGGAACAAAACTATCGCTCCACGAAAAACATTCTTAGCGCGGCAAACCAAGTCATTGAAAACAATAGCAATCGAAAACCAAAAAACTTGTGGACAGAAAACAAAGAAGGAAACAAGATCACTTACTATCGTGCAGATAATGAACGAGACGAAACTCGTTTTATCGTAGACCGGATGCAAGAAGAGATTCGAAGCAATCATCGAAATTACGGCGACTTTGCCATTTTGTACCGGACGAACGCACAATCTCGTGTAATGGAAGAAACCCTGTTGAAAGCAAATATTCCTTATAAAATGGTTGGAGGGCACAAATTCTACGATCGTAAAGAAATCAAAGATATTTTAGCGTATTTAAATGTGCTGGCAAATCCTCAAGACTCAATCAGTTTTGAGCGTATCGTTAATTCGCCCAAACGAGGCATCGGACCAGGATCTATCGAAAAACTACGCAGTTTTGCTTCTCTCCATGAATGGCCGCTGCTTGAAGCAGCCCAAAATGTGGATCTGGCAAATATCGGTGGAAAAGCAGGCCAGCAATTAGGTGCATTTGGAGAGATGATTCAAGAAGTCACGCAGATGATCCCATACTTGACAGTGACAGAATTGACGAAAGAGGTTTTGGATCGTAGCGGTTACCTGGAAGATTTAAAAATCCAAAATACATTAGAAGCACAAGCGCGCATCGAAAACTTGGAGGAATTTTTAACGGTCACACAAGAATTCGATAAGCAGTTCGAACAGCAAAATGAAGAAGATGCTGATGCACCAGAAGAAAAACTAACGGTCTTCTTGAACGATCTGGCACTTGTTTCTGACATTGACAATTTAGAAGAAGACGCTTCGCAAGTGACATTGATGACATTGCATGCAGCCAAAGGATTAGAATTTCCAGTTGTATTCCTGATTGGTCTAGAAGAAGGTGTTTTTCCTTTATCTCGAGCATTGATGGAAGAAAGCGAACTGGAAGAAGAACGTCGTCTCGCTTATGTGGGAATCACGCGAGCAGAAGAAGCGTTGTATTTAACCAATGCTTTCTCCAGAACATTATATGGACGGACGCAATATAACCGACCTTCTCGTTTTGTAGAAGAAATCGATCAAGAATTGCTAGAAATCGAGGGCATGCGTCCTACGCCTAAAAAAACACCTGTATTCGCTAAAAAAACAGCAGCATATAGCTATAAACAGCCAGAGACAGCGGTTGTTTCCTCTAAAAGTGCCACTGGAGGGGAAAAGAACAGCTGGAAACCTGGAGATAAAGTCAAACATAAAAAATGGGGACTAGGAACAGTCGTCCGAGTAAGTGGGACGTCGAAGGATCTAGAACTAGATGTGGCTTTCCCAAGTCAAGGAGTAAAACGTCTTTTGGCTGCCTTTGCGCCAATTGAAAAAGCTTAGTAGTGGAGGGTAAATGATGGAACATGAAATGACGATTGACGAAGCTGCTAAACGAGCAGAAGAACTTCGTACAAGATTGAACCAATGGTCTCGCGAATACTACGTAGAAGATAAACCAACAGTGGAAGACTATGTTTATGATAAAGAATACGCAGAATTAGTAGCAATCGAAGAACAATATCCTGATTTGATCACGTCGGATTCTCCCACTCAACGAGTAGGCGGAAAAGTATTAGAAGGGTTTGAAAAAGTCACTCATGATATTCCGCTTTACAGTTTGAACGACGTTTTCAGCAAAGAAGAGCTGATAGCTTTTGATCAACGTGTACAAAAAGCAGTGGGACGTGTAGTCGATTATTGCTGCGAACTAAAAATAGATGGTCTTTCCGTCTCTTTGCGTTATGAAGATGGGAATTTCGTTAGAGGAGCGACTCGTGGGGATGGGACTGTAGGAGAAAACATCACTGAAAACCTAAAGACTGTCCGATCAGTCCCAATCAAATTAAAAGAACCGATGAACATCGAAGTAAGAGGCGAATGTTTCATGCCAAAACGTTCATTTGTTCAATTGAATCAAGACAGAGAAGCAGAGGGAAAAGATATCTTTGCGAATCCTCGGAATGCCGCAGCCGGTTCCTTACGTCAGTTAGATTCTAAAATCACAGCGAAAAGAAACCTGGATACTTTCTTATACACAGTAGCTGATTTCGGTCCTATGGAAGCAAAAACACAGTATGATGCACTAGAAGAGCTAGAAAAAATAGGATTCCACACGAATCGGGAAAAACGTCTATGTCATTCGATTGACGAAGTATGGGCATACATTGAGGAATATCATGATAAACGTGTAGATTTGCCCTATGAGATTGATGGGATCGTCATCAAAGTGAATGAGTTCTCGCTGCAAGATCAACTTGGCTTTACTGTCAAAGCACCACGATGGGCAACAGCTTATAAGTTTCCCCCAGAAGAAGTTGAAACACTGATCGAAAACATCGAATGGACAGTCGGACGAACGGGGGTAGTGACGCCAACGGCTATCATGACGCCGGTCCGAGTAGCAGGAACGACAGTAAGCCGTGCCAGTCTGCATAATGGGGATTATATCAAGTTGAAGGATATCCGCTTGAAAGATACAGTTCTGATTTATAAAGCGGGAGATATCATTCCAGAAGTTTCGCAAGTCGTGTTGGATAAACGACCTAAAGACAGCGAAGAATACCAATTACCTACACATTGCCCAGTTTGTGGAAGTGAACTTGTCCATTTGGATGAAGAAGTAGCGCTACGGTGCATCAATCCTAAATGCCCTGCTCAAATGAAAGAAGGCTTGAATCACTTTGTCTCAAGAAATGCGATGAATATCGACGGGTTGGGCCCACGTGTGCTTGAACAGATGTATGACAAAAAACTAGTCGCAGATGTTGCTGATCTTTATAAATTGACAGAAGAAGAGTTATTGACGTTGGACAAAATAAAAGAAAAATCAGCAAATAATATTTTGACAGCAATTGACAACAGCAAAGATAATTCGGTCGAGCGGTTGATTTTCGGATTAGGAATCCGACATGTCGGAGCGAAAGCAGCAAAAATTTTAGCAGAACATTTTGGTGATCTAGAGACATTGAGTAGAAGCGACTATGAGTCGATTATTGCGCTTGATACGATCGGTGATATCATTGCCGACAGTGTAGTCACTTATTTTAGTAACGAAGAAGTCCATGAATTGATGAATGAATTAAAACAAGCAGGCGTCAATTTCGAATACAAAGGGCTTCGAAGTACCCAATTGCAAGAAGTCGAGTCGCCTTTTAAAGAAAAAACAGTAGTCCTTACTGGTAAACTAACACGATTGACTCGTGAAGAAGCAAAAGAGACGATCGAAAATCTTGGCGGGAAAGTGACTGGTAGCGTATCGAAAAAAACGGATATCGTGGTAGCAGGAGAAGATGCTGGCAGCAAGCTAACCAAAGCACAAGAATTAGGAATCGAAGTTTGGACAGAAGATCAAATGGCAGAAGCATTGGCTAAAAGCCACTCAGCAAAAGAATAAATATTGAGTTTTTTCAGACAAATTTCAATAAATAATTTCAGACAGAGCACTCTTATGTTAAAATAGAGAGCAAAGTTTTTAACTCGTTTAGAAAGAAGGGGTAGTATGGCGATTAGTGAAGAACAAGTGAAACACGTTGCCAAATTAGCAAAACTTGCGTTCGCAGATGAAGAACTTGCAAGTTTTACCGACCAATTAGGTAAAATCATCGATATGGTGGAAATGCTGGAAGAAGTAGATACGGAAGGTGTTCCATTTACGTCGAATGTTGTCGAAACAGTAAACGTGATGCGACAAGATCGGGCGCAAGCTGGATGGAACCGGGATGAATTATTGAAAAATGTGCCGGAAACAGAAGACGGCTTTATCAAAGTACCCGCAATCATCGATAATGGGGAGGCTGGCGCATAATGACAAAATTACACAATCGTTCTCTAGAGGAACTACATCATATGCTTGTATCAAAAGAAATCACTGTACAAGATTTGACAAAAGCAACATTTGAACGAATCAAAGAAACAGAGCCTGAGATCGAAGCATTCATCACATTGAATGAAGAAAAAGCATTGGAACAGGCAAAAGCTTTAGATGAAAAAGGGATTGATGAAAGCAACATCCTTGCTGGAATTCCGATTGGGATCAAGGATAATATCGTAACAAAAGATATCTTGACAACCGCTGCATCTAAGATTCTTTACAATTTTGAACCAATTTATGATGCAACGGTCATGGATAAAATCTATCAAGCAGATATGATCCCTGTTGGTAAACTAAACATGGATGAATTTGCTATGGGCGGAAGTACAGAAACTTCTTATTTCAAGAAAACAAAAAATGCTTGGGACCAAACAAAAGTACCTGGGGGCTCTTCCGGTGGTTCTGCAGCAGCAGTAGCAGCTGGACAAATCCCAGTTTCTTTAGGTAGTGATACGGGGGGAAGTATCCGCCAGCCAGCAGCTTTCAACGGCATTGTAGGAATGAAACCTACTTATGGCCGTGTCTCACGTTTTGGTTTGATTGCCTTTGCTTCATCTCTTGACCAAATCGGACCAATGACCCGTACGGTGAAAGATAACGCATTAGCATTAACAGCTATCAGTGGTTATGACGAAAAAGACGGTACTTCTTCAGGCGTTTCAGTTCCTGACTTTGCAGAGGGACTGACCGGTGACATCAAAGGAATGAAGATTGCTTTACCTAAAGAATACTTAGGCGAAGGTGTGGCCCCTGGCGTAAAAGAAGCTGTATTGAAAGCAGCAGAAACATTCCGTTCATTAGGTGCTGTTGTGGAAGAAGTCAGCTTACCTCATTCAAAATACGGTGTGGCTGTTTATTATATCATTGCCTCATCAGAAGCAAGTTCCAACTTGCAACGTTTCGATGGTATCCGCTATGGTTATCGCTCTGAAAACGTGAAATCATTGGATGATGTATATGTCAACTCACGTTCAGAAGGATTCGGTGAAGAAGTAAAACGCCGTATCATGTTAGGTACATTCTCATTAAGTGCGGGTTATTATGACGCTTACTTCAAAAAAGCAGGACAAGTCCGTACATTGATCAAACGAGATTTTGAAAAAGTCTTTGCAGATTATGACTTGATCATCGGACCATCTTCACCAACAGTGGCATTCGGAATCGGTGAGAACATCAACGATCCAATCACGATGTACATGAGTGACATCTTAACGATCCCTGTCAACTTGGCTGGACTTCCAGGTATGTCTGTACCGGCAGGATTGTCAGAAGGATTACCAGTTGGATTGCAGATCATCGGTAATTATTTTGATGAAAAAACGATGTATCAAGCGGCATATGCGTTTGAACAAGCAACAGAATTCCACACACAACAACCAGCTATTTTAGGAGGGAAAGACGAATGAATTTTGAAACAGTCATTGGACTAGAAGTCCACGTCGAGTTGAAAACCAACTCAAAAATTTTCTCTCCAGCGCCAGCTCATTTTGGTGCAGAACCAAACAGCAATACAAACGTGATCGACTGGGGTTATCCAGGCGTGCTGCCAGTAATGAACAAAGCTGCGCTGGAATTCGGGATGAAAGCAGCTTTGGCATTAAACTGCGAAATCTCTAAAGATACTCATTTTGACCGGAAAAATTACTTTTACCCAGATAATCCGAAAGCATATCAAATTTCCCAATTTGATCAACCAATCGGTCATGACGGATGGATCGAAATCGAAGTAGAAGGCAAGAAGAAAAAAATCCGGATCGAACGGGTCCATTTAGAAGAAGATGCTGGGAAAAACATGCATGGTATCGGCGGCTATTCTTACGTTGATTTGAACCGACAAGGCACGCCTTTGATCGAAATCGTTTCTGAAGCTGATATGCGTTCACCAGAAGAAGCATACGCTTATCTAGAAGCATTACGTTCAATCATCCAATTTACAGAAGTCAGCGATGTGAAAATGGAAGAAGGTTCTATGCGTTGTGATGCGAATATTTCTCTCCGCCCTTATGGACAAGAAGAATTCGGTACGAAAGCAGAATTGAAAAACTTGAACTCTTTATCTTTCGTGAAAAAAGGTTTAGCTTTTGAAGAAAAACGTCAAGCAAAAGTTCTTCTTTCAGGAGGAGAAATCCAACAAGAAACACGCCGTTTTGACGAAACAACGAATAAAACAGTTTTGATGCGTGTGAAAGAGGGTTCTAGTGATTATCGTTATTTCCCAGAGCCTGATATTCCGAAATTCGTGATCGATGACGAATGGATTCAAAAAGTAAAAGCTAGTTTACCTGAGATGCCAGCTTCTCGTCGCGAACGCTATATCCGTGAATTTGGTCTTCCAGAGTATGACGCAATGGTATTGACACTTACAAAAGAAATGTCTGATTTCTTTGAAGCTGTTTTGGAAAATGGTGCAGATGCCAAGCAAGCATCTAACTGGTTGATGGGTGAAGTTTCTGCTTACTTGAACAGTGAGAAACTGGAATTAGCTGAGACAAAATTGACACCTGAGAACTTAGCAGGAATGATTCGTTTGATCGCCGATGGAACGATCAGCTCAAAAATCGCCAAAAAAGTCTTCCGTGAATTGATCACAAATGGCGGAGAAGCGCAAGAAGTTGTTGAGAAAAATGGTTGGGTACAATTATCTGATCCTAGCAAACTTCTTCCAATCATTAATGAAATCTTGGATAACAATCAACAATCTGTCGATGATTTCAAAAATGGAAAAGATCGTGCGGTTGGCTTCCTAGTCGGTCAAATCATGAAAGCAACTAAAGGGCAAGCAAATCCTGGTGTCGTGAACAAGCTGCTTAAAGATGAATTAGCGAAACGCTAGAGGCTGAAAATGAAAAAAGCACGCGTAATTTATAACCCTACCTCGGGAAAAGAATTATTAAAAAAAAATTTGGCGGATATCCTGCAGGCATTAGAAGAAGCAGGATTTGAAGCCAGCGCCTATGCCACTACACCAGAACCTGATTCAGCCAAGAATGAAGCACGCAGAGTTGCAGAACTAGGTTTTGATCTAGTAGTGGCAGCTGGGGGCGACGGAACGATCAACGAAGTGGTCAATGGGATCGCTCCGCTTGAACACCGTCCTAAAATGGCCATTATCCCAGCCGGTACGACGAACGACTATGCTCGAGCATTAAAAATTCCTAGAGATAATATTAAAGCAGCAGCAGAAGTAATAAAAAAACACCAAACAGTAAAAATGGACATCGGTCTTTCTGATAGCAGTTACTTCATCAATATCGCTGCAGGCGGCTATTTGACAGAATTGACTTATGAAGTTCCATCAGAACTAAAGAGTATTTTTGGTTATCTTGCCTACCTTGCGAAAGGAGCAGAGATGCTACCTCGAGTAAAGCCAATCAAAATGCGCTTGAAGTATGATGAAGGGGAATATATCGGAAATGCTTCGATGTTTTTCCTAGGGCTGACGAACTCTGTTGGAGGATTCGAACAGATCGCGCCAGATGCCAAATTGGATGATGGCAAGTTTTCTTTGATCATTGTGAAGACAGCAAATATCTTTGAGATCTTGCATATTGCGGCACTCATGCTGAATGGCGGTCGACATGTCGATGATCCAAGAGTAATCTATACCAAAACAAGCAGTTTGTTCGTCGAAACAGAAGATGATATCAATCGACCAGTAATGATCAACTTAGATGGTGAATATGGCGGGGAAGCACCGATGCATTTCCAAAATCTTCATCAACACATTGAGTTCTTTGCCAATACCGATCAGATTCCTGATGAAGCAATCACAGGCACAGATGAAGAAGAATTAGAGGTTGTCAGCAAAGAATTCGTAAAAGAAGTCGAACGTTTAACGGATGAAGATATCGACGGTGACGGAAAAATAGCAGACGAAACACCTAATCAAAAGAATTAATCAAAAGCCGGTGCTGAACGTAGTAAGGTCAGTGCCGGTTTTAGTTGTGTAATTAGCTGATTTATAGTAGAGTTCAGTAGGATTGAAAAATAGGCTTAAAGGAGCAAAATATGACAGAACAGCAAATAGTAAAGAAAAACGAACGATATACAGTCGAAATCGTCGACTTGAGTTATGAAGGAATGGGGGTAGCAAAAATCGATGGTTATCCATTGTTTATCGAAAATGCACTCCCTGGAGAAGAAGTAGAAATACTAGTAGTGAAAGCAGGCAATAAGTTTGGGTATGGGAAAGTCGAAACATTTATTACACAATCTCCTGATCGCCAGCCTGTAGAAAACAATGCATTACTTCGCACAGGTATCGCACCTTTAGCTCATTTGAAGTATGAACAACAGCTTGTCTTCAAACAAAAACAAGTAGAGCATGTAATGGCGAAGATTGCTAAGATGCCAGAAGTTCCTGTACTTCCAACTGTCGGAATGGCAGAACCATTCGGCTACCGTAATAAAGCACAGATCCCTGTTCGCCGTATCGATGGACAGTTAGCCACCGGTTTTTACAAAAAGAATAGCCATGATCTAGTCCCTATCGAAGATTTTTATATCCAAGATCCTGTCATCGATCAAGCAATCAAAGTAGTCAGAGATATCTTGCAACGGTTCCAAGTACGAGGATATAATGAAGAAAAAAATGAAGGACAGCTTCGTCACATCATTATCCGTCGTGGTCATTATTCCCATGAAATGATGGTCGTTTTAGTTACTCGTAAAGAAAAATTCTTTAAATCCAAGGAAATTGCTGAAGCCATTCATGAAGAATTGCCAGAAGTGGTTTCGGTCATCCAAAATATCAATGAAGAAAAAACAAATGTGATTTTAGGAGACAAAGAAAAAGTTTTATATGGCAGAGACTATATCGAAGATCAGCTATTAGGAAAAACCTATCGAATCTCAGCAAAGTCATTTTATCAAGTAAATACTCAACAAGCAGAGTATCTGTACCAAACAGCCATCGAGTTTGCTGAGTTAGATAAAAAAGACATTGTGATCGACGCTTATTCAGGAATAGGTACGATTGGCTTGTCTTTAGCAGACAGAGTGGATAAGGTGTATGGGATGGAAGTTATTCCAGAAGCAATTGAAGATGCACAGTTCAATGCTTTAAATAATAAAATCGAAAATGTTCATTATGAAGTCGGAAAAGCAGAGAAAGTCATGAAAAAATGGCAAGAAAAAGGGATTAAACCATCTGTGATCGTAGTTGACCCTCCACGAAAAGGATTAGATCATCATTTTATTGAATCAGCAATCGAAATGTCACCAGAACGAATCGTCTATATCTCGTGTAATCCGGCAACTTTTGCAAGAGATGCTAAGTTATTTGCAGAAGCAGGTTATGCCGTGAAGAAAGTTCAGCCTGTAGATCTTTTCCCGCAAACCCATCATATCGAATTAGTCGCTTCATTCGTTAAAGGAGAATAAAAATGGACCAAAAAGAAAAAATGAAAGAATTGATCAAAAAGAAACAAGGTGGAGGCCGATCCAAACAAATGGAAACACCTAAGAATGATCGTAAAAACATGAGAAAAGGCCCTAAGATCTTTAATAAGTAATATGGTTAAAAATGGATGGGGAACGATGATCTTGATGATCGTTCCCCATCCTTTCGCTATTTAAATCCTCATACACTTTGTTTTATATTCTTGAAAATGATATAACCTAAAAAAGATAAAAAAAGAGTGAATAAATGCCGCTATACTCCACATTTTTGGTAATTCAATCGGCTGTTCGTGAAAAAGTCGTTGAAAATGAGGGGTTAAAAAAGTCATGATGACAAAAGAAACAAGAAATTTAGCTGCATTTAGAAAAGCTTAGAAAAACTCATGAAAGCCATCAGAATTGCTCCTGCTGACTGGAAAGCTACATACGAGGCCATTCCAAAATATTTAGCTGATTGCATTCAGATATTTTAACATTTTTTGTGTTCAACCAGTAATGAGACAAAGAGGCTGGGACAGAAGCGTTTAACTCCAAGAAATAAGAAGGAATTCACGAAAATTGCTTTTCAAATCTTTGTGAATTTCAGCTTATTTCCGAAGGAGTTGCTTCTGCTTCCGCCGTTTATACGTGTTTAGAGCGTGAGACAAAAGTGTTCTTTACTTTTGTCCCACGCTCTTTTGGCTATGCTACCTGAAATTGACTATTATAAAGGCTAGCATAAAGCGTTGGTGCTTGGAGTAATTCAGAATGCGTTCCTTTTTCGACGATATCGCCGTTTTTCATTACAAGGATCATATCTGCATTTTCAATCGTTGACAAACGGTGCGCGATGACAAAACTTGTCCTGTCTTTTGTCACAGCCTCCATTGCTTGCTGGATCAATGCTTCTGTTCGTGTATCTACACTAGAAGTTGCTTCATCTAAAATAACGACAGGGGGATTTGCCAGAATGACCCGTGCAATTGTTAATAATTGTTGCTGCCCTTGAGATAACGTACCATTTTCGCTAGAGATGATTGTATCATATCCCTCTGGCAGTGTTCGAATAAAGTGATCACATTGCGCGATTTCAGCCGCTTCGATAATTTGTTCTCTCGTGGCATCCATTTTCCCATAGGCAATATTATCGGCCACTGTTCCTTCAAACAGCCAGGTATTTTGTAAGACCATCCCAAAAGAACGGCGTAGTTCTCCACGCGAAAGCTTAGTAATATCGCGGCCGTCAAATTCGATCTTTCCTTTATTCAGTTCATAAAAACGCATCAGCAGATTAACTAAAGTCGTTTTTCCTGCACCAGTTGGTCCAACGATCGCCACAGTTTGTTTTGGTTTTACTGAAAAATCAACTTGATTCATCAATATTTTATCCGATGTGTAACCAAATTGTACATTTTTGAAAGCTATTTTTCCTTTCGGTTCTTCCAAAAGTTTTGCTTCTGGTAAGTCCGGAATTTCATCTGTTTCATCTAATATCTCAAAGATCCTTTCGATTGCAGCCATTGCGGATTGGATCGAGTTGATCACATAAGAAGCAGTGGAAATTGGTTCAGAGATCTGATTGATGTACTGAAGGTAAGCTTGTAAGAAGCCAATCGTTACACCGCCAGAAAGAACGAGTATAGCACCGAATACCGCACTTATGATGAAGGCGAGTTGATTGATGAAACGGATTGCCGGATAGATGGCAAAGTTCATAAATTGAGCACGTTTAAAAGCATTGTATTGTTTTTTGTTTACTTCATGTATAGAAGCTTCTGCATGAGCTTGCTGATTGAATGTTTTGACCACTAGATTACCAGCTAATATTTCTTCCATCCGATTATTCAAGACACCTAGTTCATATTGGTTTTGTTCAGAAATCTGTTTGTTTTTATTCGCAATTTTAGTTGTAACAATTGAACTTCCGACGATCAGCAATAAGACGAGCAAAGTAAGCTTGCTTTCGATATAAAACAGCATTAGACCAGCAGCAGCTATTGTTACGACAGAAGTGAAAAATTGATTGATACCTGTCAATAACACTTGAGAAAGCTGATTGAGTCCGGTAGTCGTTCGACTGATGATGTCGCCGACTTGATGATTATCAAAAAACGACATCGGTAACGTTTTGAATTTTTTTGTGATTTCTTTTCGCACTCTCAATGTGATCTTTTCGCTTAATGCTGCCATTGTACGTTCTTGGATAAATGAAGCAACACTGCTTAGGACTGAACAGCCGATCAGCAATAAGACAGGGAACAGCAATGCCTGTTTGATATCACTGAAAGTAAGCTGTCCAATACCTGTTTTTCTTATTTGCGACAACAAATCATCAATCCCGATTCCCATGATCAGGGGCATGGCTACAACTAATAGGTTGCCCAATAAACTGCATAGAAACAATCCGTAAAAATATTTATGTTCAGGTTTGATCATTTTCCAAAAACGTATCAAAGCGCGTGTGTTTAACGTTTTTTTCTTTTCCATCGAATCCCTTCTTTCTATATTCCTTGTGATTTGGCAAATTCCTGATATGTTTGACAATTAGACAATAGTTCTTCATGAGTACCTTGTCCTACGATTTTTCCTTCATCTAAAACAATGATGTTATCTGCTTGTTGGATCGTACTGAGACGTTGAGCAACAATCACGAGAGTTTTCTCCGACATGTGTTTATGGAGTGCTGCCCTTAATGCTGCGTCTGTTTTATAATCTAAAGCGGAAAAACTATCATCGAATACATAGATTTCTGCTGGTTTGATCAATGCTCGAGCAATGCATATCCGCTGTTTCTGTCCGCCAGAATAATTAGAACCACCTTGAGCAACAAAGCTATCTAATCCATCCGGAAGAGTGTCCACTAGTTCTTCTAATTGGGCGATCTTGATCGCTTTAGCCAATTCTTCTGGTAAGGCATGTTCATTTCCCATCTGCAAGTTGCTTAAGATCGTACCGCTGAATAAGAAAGCTTTTTGAGGGACATAACTGATGTGTGAGCGGATCTGTTCCTGTGTCATTTGAGTAAGAGGGATACCACCAAGGGTCACTTTTCCTACAGTAGGATCACTTAGTCTCAAGAGAAGTTTTGCTAAACTGCTTTTTCCAGATCCGGTCCCGCCAACGATCGCCGTTGTTTTTCCTTTAGGTATTGTAAAATCAATATCTTCTAGAACTGGATCAGAAGTTTCAGTATATTTGAATGTGACATGTTCAAAAGCTGCTGCATTTGTCTGAGCAAAGGATGGTTTAGCAACTGTTTGGATCGTCTCTTCTTTAATTTCGATCTCTGCTTCGAGTATTTCTTCTATTCGTCGTAAAGAGGCGAATGATTTAGGGATAATGACCAGTACCATGGCTGCAATCATCAAATAAGCAAGTGTCAGCATAGAGTATTCCACTACCGCGGTCACGACCCCGATCTGTAACGTCCCGTCTGCCACAAGATTTCCGCCAAACCACAAAATAGAAGCATAAACGATTCCCATGAGTAAAAAAGCAATTGGAGTGACCCAAGCAAAGATTCGGTTCACTTTGATCATTTGACTAGCATAATCTTCAAAGGTCTGATTCGTTCGCTTTTCTTCATATGATTGATTATCAAAGGCACGGATCATATTGATCCCCGTAAAGAATTCTCTCAATGTGATGGTGATCCGATCCATTTTTGGTTGGATACTCAAAGATAAAGGCGTTCCTCGTTTCATCAGTCGGTAAACGATCCATACGTAAAAAACAACAGAGAGTAATGTAACCCATGTAAGCAATAGAGAATAACGAAACATCATGAGGATGGTGAAAAAGCAAATAACTGGTGCTGGTAAAATCATTTGGCAAAATAAAACAATCATTTGCTGGACATTATCGACATCATTCGTCATTCTTGTCAAAAGAGATCCAGAACTGAAACGGCTGATATCCTTCATTGACAGTTGTTGGAATTTACGGAAATATTTCTCCCGTGTCTGGAATCCAAACCGAGCGGATGCCAACGCTGAAAAGTAACTAGAGGCAACTGCAGCGATCGTTCCTAGAAATGCTACAAGTAGCATTTCAACGCCGATTTTCTTGATAACAGAGGCTTCGCCACTTGCTATACCTGTGTCGATCAGTTTGGCTACTAATTTTGGTACACCTAATGTACCGGCGATTTGTAAACAGATCATCACAAAGGTAAGGAGAGCGAGTCCTTTGTTTTGCTGTAAGAATTTTTTTAAGATAGTCATATTATTCCTCCTTTTTCCTGATACTTTTCGATTCTATACCTTCAAGTAGCTTGAAGGTCAATAGAAAAAAGAATAAACTAGAAAAGAGGTGAGAAAAAATGAAAAAAATGTACACGATCGGCCAAGTATCAGAACTGTTCGATTTGCCAAAATCAACGATTCGCTATTGGGATGAACAGGGTCTGATCCGGTCAAGCAGACAGGAAGAGAATGATTACCGCTTGTTTGATATCGACGATATTTTTATGCTTTATGATATTGTTTTTTATAGAAAATTAGATATACCGATCAAGCAGATGAAGAATTTATATGGTAAAACGCTGACGGAGTTATATGAGACACTTGATGAAACAGAAAAAAGAATCCATAAAGAACTATTGATAATGAAACAAAAACAGAAAGAGATAAGGGCGCGAAAAAAACAGTTGAAATTGATGATCGATACAAACGAGGAAGAATTTCCTATAGAAGAGATCCCTTTTGACTGTATGATCTCAACGGAATTTGAGGATATTGTGGAAATAAAACAATTTCTACCGAACTATTCGAGTTTTGGAATGATGAGTATGCCAGCTTCCAGTTCGCAAACGATGTACGGCTTTTTTATCGACCCTAGTGAGATACATTTATTTTCCCAAGATGTGATTTGGAAGAAAAAAGATACGACTATTTATCGCCGGTTTTTATTGAAATCTGAGATGAACCATGCGGAACGTAATAATATCTTAGAAGTCAGAGAAACAATGCATGAAAAAGGGTGGGAAACAGGAGAAGTGATCGGACAATATCTATTGACAAATACGGACGAAAACAATATCAGAATTGAATATTATCATGCATGGATGGAAATGAAAAAATAGGAAAGAAATATTTAGGATAAGTGGATTGAATGGATGAAAATGAAATAAGAGAGAAACTGCTCGATTTTTTTATTAAAAAAAGATTGACAAAATGAAACGAAAGTGGGATATTAATTAGCAAATAATGAAGCGTTGAAGAGAAGAGTAGCTGATCGGAAATAAGTACAGAGACCTTGGTAGGTGAGAGCAAGGATTGTTTGGTCAGTGAAGATGAGCTCTGAGTTTTTTGGATTGTTCACGCAATCTAAACGGTAAAGCGACCGATAACTCGCCGGGTATACAATCTGTACCGATGAGGCATTATTTGTGAAAATAATGCAAATAAGGGTGGTAACACGAAGTATTCGTCCCTTTTGTCGTTCAACGGCAAAAGAGGCGGGTACTTTTTTCTTTTTTTGAAAAGCTTCATACGCTTTGTTAAAACATGATTATTGGAGGAGATTTTTTATGACAATTCGAACAACATCACCATTTCGCTATGACATCGTCGGGAGCTTTTTACGTCCTGAAAAGCTGAAAGAGGCAAGGACTCGTTTTACCGATGGGGAAATCACACAAGAGGAACTTCGAAAAGTTGAAGATGAAACGATCATCGAATTGATAAAAAAACAAGAAGGAGCTGGTTTGAAAGCTGTTACTGATGGAGAGTTCCGTCGCAGCTGGTGGCACTTGGACTTCTTTTATGGGTTGAATGGCGTGGAATTTTATGTGCCTGAACATGGCTATTTCTTTCATGGAGAAGAGACACGTCCTGGTACAGTGATTGTGACGGGGAAAATTTCTGGTACGAACCACCCTTTCGTCGAACATTTTAAATTCACTCAGGCACATACAAGTCAAGGCATCGAAGTGAAACAGACAATTCCTGCTCCAGCTCAAATTTTAGTGGAACTACTTCGTCCGGATATATTACCCCATGTTCGAAAAGTCTATGAAGACAATCAAACATTGATCAAAGATATCATCGCAGCTTATCGTCAAGTGATCGACGACTTATATGAAGCAGGTGCGCGGACGATCCAGCTAGATGATTGTACATGGGGAGTATTAGTTGCACCACTTCCTAAAGGGTTTGCGATGGATGAGGGAAAAGATGAAAAAGAAGTTCGTCGGGAACTAGCAAATCTTTATTTAACGATCAACAATGCAGTCTTAGCTGACCAGCCGGATGATTTAACACTCAATACACATGTCTGTCGCGGGAATTATCATTCTACTTGGGCAGCATCGGGGGGCTATGACGACGTAGCAGATCCATTATTTACTCAAGAAAATGTCCGTGCCTATTATTTAGAATACGATAGTGAACGTGCTGGGAGTTTTGCACCTTTAGCGAAAGTTTCCGAAGATAAATTAGTTGTATTAGGCTTGATCACAACGAAAAGTGGTGAACTGGAAGAGCGCCAGCAAGTGATTGACCGGATCTACGAAGCGACACGATATCTGCCTTTGGATCGTTTGTGCTTAAGTCCTCAATGCGGATTTGCTTCAACAGAAGAAGGAAATATTTTGTCTGAAGAAGAACAATGGGAAAAGATTGCTTTTGTCAAAAGCATTGCAGAAGAAGTTTGGGGGAACAATTAAATCATGCAGGAGAGCTTGCTAGGAAAGAACACTATGGTATAATCAGAATGCTTAATACTAATTTCTGAGGGAGACTTATGAAAAAGAAAATTCTTAAATTTATCGGATGGTTCTTCGGAATCATTCTTGGGATCGCGTTTGCAATCTTTCTTGCCTTCCAGCTTTCCCCCAGACCCGGAGCATTCTTGATCAACCATATGTTTTCAAATACTGTTCAAATCACCGATCAGAAAACGTTCAATCAAGCAGAAAAAAACGTGGCGAAAAAAACAGATTTGACGTACGAGTCCAACTATAAAGAGAATACGTATGATATCTACTATCCAAAAAACAGCAAGGGACCTGTTCCTGTTCTGTTTTGGGTACATGGTGGAGGGTTCGTCGGCGGAGATAAATCAGGTGTCAAGGAATTTGCGACAAAATTAGTATCAGATGCCAACATCGCAGTGGTTGCGATGAATTATGAATTAGCGCCTGATTCAGAATACCCTAATCAAGTTCTTCAAGTGAATGAGCTGGTCAAAGATTTATTAGCTGAAGGCGACGACAAACTGCTAGACATGGAACAACTATTTTTTGGCGGCGATAGTGCAGGTGCACAAATCGCTTTGCAATATGCAGCTCTACAAACAAATGAAGCGTATGCCAAACAGATGAAAATCAAACAGGTACTTCCAAAAGATAGTTTGAAAGGAACCATTTCTTATTGTGGACCCGTTGATTTAAAGCTAACAGCACAGCAACATTCGGATGATCGATTTATGAAGTTCTTCGTCAAAACCGTTGCATGGTCGTTGATTGGAACAAAAGATTGGAAAACGAGCGAGCAACTGAAAGAAGCTAGTGTGGCTGACCATGTTTCTAAGGAATTTCCGCCAACGTATATAACTGACGGAAATGCTTACTCCTTCCAAGAGCAAGGTCAAGCATTAGAAAATCGGTTGACAGAATTAAAGGTACCCGTGCAATCCTTGTTTTATACAGATACAAAAAAAGAGATTACCCATGAATACCAATTTGATTACACGCTAAAAGAATCGCAAAATTGTTACCAGCAGACATTGGATTTTGTGAATAAGTATAAGTAAGAGGTTGTGAAAAAGCCGTTTAGTTTTGAGTATGAAGAAACGAAGCGGCTTTTTACAACCTCTCTTTTAATACCTTTTTGTTCTTGGGATAAAACTTTCCCGAACAATCAATCGTGCAGGATAAGTCAAAATGATTGGTTCGTCCCGTATTCCGTCAATTCGCTCCAATGCCATTCGAACAGCTGCTTGCCCAATTGATTTCGCATTGATTTGGACACTGGTCAAGCCAGGGGAGAGGTTTGCGATTGTCTCGATATTATCAAAGCTTGCTACAACAATCTCTTCTCCAATTTGGATATTTTTTTGTTTCAATGCCCGATAGACACCGATTGCCATTGGATCGCTCCCGACAAGAATGGCAGTAGGAAGAGGGGATTCATTTTCTAATAGATCAGTCGCAAGTCCCTCACCTTGTTTTTCTGTCCAGCCACCTAGACGATAAGACATATATTTTTCTAAGTGATGATCGATCATAAAATGCTGATAGGCACGCATTCTCTTTTCGTTTATAGAAATCTGCTTCCCACCCAGTTCATCCATATCGACTTTATACCCCCCAATATAGGCTATTCTTTTATGGCCATTTTCTAAGAACAATTCCAGTACGGTTTTAGTCATCCGTTCAAGATCTGCATAAACCATATCGACCTCTTGCTGGATGTCAGGGTTATCCACGACGACTATTTGCATGTTTTGTTTTAATAAGGCGGTAATCGATTCTTTCGTAACGGTCCCAACAACGATCACCGCACCTAACTGATCTAGATCTTCCCATTGTTTAGGATTATCAGATAGATTATAGATTCGATTCATCCCTAAATGCAGACGTCGAGCTTCTTCTTCCATCCCTACTCGCAAATGTTTGTAATAGATATCATGTTCTTCGCTCGCTTTGCCGATCGTAGAGATCACACCAATCGAAGGCATTCTCTTTTTGATATATTTTCGAGTACTGATATCATAATCCAACGCAGCTGCTGCCTCTACTATTCGTTGCCGAGTAGCCTGAGCCACATGGATCGTCTGATCGTTATTCAACACGCGGGAAACTGTAGCAGGAGAGACATTTGCCTTTCGTGCGACATCTCTAATTCCAACCATTTTTACACACTCCTCAAAAAAACAAAAAATTTCTATTGACAAAATTGTTTAGTAAACAGTATACAGGAATTATAAAAAAAGTAAACGGTTTCCGTTTTGGTGGGAGTGAAATGATGGATATTACGCATAAAAAAACAGAAAAAAATTTCATCTTATTTGATGAAAAGAGCCGAGTATTCCATTTACGAAATACATTTCTTTCTTATCTGATAAAGATAGAAGAGAGCAATGTATTGGCGCATATTTATTTTGGCAAACCAGTCAAGCAGTACAAAGACAATAAAAATTATCCCCGAAGAGATCGTGGATTTTCAGGAAATATTCCCTTAAATCCTGACCGGTCTCTGTCGAAAGATACACTACCACAAGAATACTCTTCTCATGGCAGCATGGACTTTCGAACGCCCGCATCGATCATTCAGCGCAAGAATGGGTCAGACTTACTGGATCTGAGATATGATAGTAATTATATTACAGATGGGAAGCCAGACATCGAAGGCTTGCCTCAAACTTATGTGCTAGACAAGTCAGAGGCACAAACGTTGGTGATTTCACTTAAGGATAGAGAAACAGCGATTTATTTCGATTTGTTCTATACCATATTTAGTGATAGAGCAGTGATCACACGATCTGTAAAGATAAGAAATGAAACTAGAGAAACAATCAAACTAGAAAAAGCAGCTAGTTTCCAGTTAGATTTTGCCCATACTAGGCGATTTGATGAAGTCATTGCTTTGCCAGGAGCACATGTCAATGAAAGACAGATCTCACGGCAATCTCTTTTATCTGGAACAAAAGTATTTGAAAGCCGTCGAGGAACGAGCAGTCACCATATGAATAACTTTATTGCTTTAGTTCATCATCATACGACAGAAAATACTGGAGAAGCGATTGGACTTCAATTTGTTTATTCCGGCAACCATTCTTTCGAACTTGAAAAAGATCAGATCAATCAATTGAGAGTCGTCGGTGGGATCAACAGCCATTGTTTTTCGTGGGAATTGAATGCAAATCAGTCTTTTCAAACACCTGAAATGATCCTTTCTTACTCAAGTCAGGGATTGAACAAAATGAGTCAGATCCACCATGAGTTGCTACGTGAAAGAATCGCAAGAGGTCGTCATCAATTTGCTGAACGGCCGATTCTTGTCAATAACTGGGAAGCCACTTACTTTGACTTCAATAGTGAAAAAATCAAGGCGATCATTGATGAAGCAAAGGAGCTAGGCATCGAAATGTTCGTATTAGATGATGGCTGGTTTGGAAAAAGAGATGCGGACAATTCTTCATTAGGAGACTGGTTCGAGTATAAAGGCAAGTTGACAAATGGATTACGTGAAATAGCAGATTATGCTCATAGCAAAGGATTGAAATTTGGTTTATGGTTTGAACCAGAAATGATCTCCATTGATTCTGAACTGTATCGAACACATCCTGATTTTCTTATGCAGGTGCCAGGTAGAATGCCTTCTGCTTCCAGATCACAACATGTACTGGATTTTACAAGGTTAGATGTTCGGCAGACGATTGAGAAACAAATGAGAAAGATTTTAGACACGATTCCTCTTGACTACATCAAATGGGATATGAATCGTTCGCTTTCAGATATCTATTCGATTACCCTTGACCCACTTAGACAAGGAGAAGTAGCGCATCGTTATATGCTTGGGCTTTATGAACTACTCGAACATTTGACAGCTGATTATCCGGAAATCTTATGGGAAGGCTGTTCTGGTGGAGGTGGGCGGTTTGATGCTGGTTTTATTTATTATATGCCGCAGTCATGGACAAGTGATAACACGGATGCAGTGGAGCGTATGAAAATCCAATATGGAACAAGTCTTGCTTATCCGATTTCGTCCATCACGGCTCATGTATCAGCTGTACCAAATCATCAGACTGGCAGATCTACTTCGTTGAAAACAAGAGGAGAAACAGCTATGAGCGCTGTTTTTGGTTATGAACTGGATTTGACAAAGCTGTCTCCTGAAGAAAAAAAGCAAGTCAAAGAACAAATTATATCCTATCAAACGATTCGTCCCGTGATCCAGTACGGCCATTATTATCGTTTGGCGAGTCCTTTTGAAGAAAATATTGTCGCATGGATGTTTGTGTCTCCTAAACAAGATGAAGCTATTGTGTTTTTAGGGAGGATACTAGCTTCAGCTCAACCAGCGTTCCATGAAGTATATCTGTTGGGGTTAGATGATGAGGCACTTTATCAGGAACAGACCTCGAAGCGGCTATTTTCGGGGGCCGAATTGATGACAGTCGGACTTTACTTCCCTGATTTTCAAGGTGATTTCCAAACAGAGCTGCTTCATTTCAAAAAGTTATGAGAGAGAAGGAAAAAAGTATGAAAGCAAATATAAAATGGTTAGATGATCCACAAGTTTTTAGAGTGAACCAATCAAATGCGCATAGTGATCATGTTTGCTATGCAACAAGGGAAGAAGTAGAAACCACATCATCCCTTAAACAGTCTTTAAATGGAACATGGCGTTTTTGTTATTCGCCAAATCCTTCGGTACGTCCAAAAACATTTTATAAAAAAGATTTTGATGCCTGTTCTTTTGATGAAATCACTGTTCCTAGTCATATTGAATTAGCAAATTATGACAAGATCCATTACATCAATACGATGTATCCGTGGGAGGGACATGTATTTCGCCGTCCCCCTTTCACGACAAGCCCTGAGAAAGAGGCGGAAGGGATATTTTCAGCTGCTAAAGACAATCCGGTGGGGTCCTATTTGACGACTTTTCGATTAGAAGAAGGTCTAAAGGGAAAACAAATCTCGATACATTTTGCTGGTGTAGAACAAGCAATGTTCCTTTGGTTGAATGGTCATTTTATCGGCTATGCCGAAGATTCGTTCACTCCGTCTGAATTTGATTTAACACCTTATTTGGAAGAAGAAAATATTCTAGCTGTGGAGGTTTACAAAAGAAGTACAGCTGCATTCTTGGAAGATCAGGACTTTTTCCGATTTTTTGGGATCTTCAGAGAGGTCTTCTTAGTTGCTCGAGGACAAAACCATTTAGAAGATCTTTGGATCAAACCTCGCTTAGATGACAAATGTCAAAATGGTAAACTTGAAGTAGATTTGTCTTTTGAGCAAGTAGCCAAAAACAGTCAGCTGAATGTAGCGATACTAGATCCTGAGGGGAAGGAAATCTATCAACAGCAATATCCGTTAAAAGAACAAATGACGATTCGGATCGATGGATTTGAAAACGTGGCATTGTGGGGGCATTTTCAGCCCAATTTATATAAGCTTGAATTGGAGACGATAGACGAAGAAAAAAGAGTAACGGAGTATATTAACTATTCCTTCGGTTTTCGTAAAATCGAAATCAAAGATAAAATCATATACTTCAATGGAAAACGGATGATCATCAACGGGGTAAATCGACATGAGTGGCATCCAAAAAAAGGACGCGCCATCACTATAGAAGATATGGAAAAAGATTTGGCTATCATAAAAAATGCAAAGATCAACGGCGTACGGACATCTCATTACCCCAACCAGATCACTTGGTATTATTTATGCGACCAAGCAGGTATCCACGTGATGGCGGAAACGAACCTCGAATCCCATGGCTCATGGCAAAAAATGGGTGCATTTGAGCCTTCTTACAACGTGCCAGGTGCAGTACCTCAGTGGCAATCTGCTGTTCTTGATCGGGCAAAAACGAATTTCGAAACATTAAAAAACCATCCAAGCATTCTTTTTTGGTCTCTTGGAAATGAATCCTATGCGGAAGAAAACATTCGACAAATGAACGATTACTTCAAAAAAGTAGACCCGGATCGACTTGTTCATTATGAAGGGAATTTTCCAAATCCAGCATTCGAAGATTCGATTTCAGATGTAAAAAGCTGCATGTATGCGCCACCAGAAGAGATCGTTGACTACCTTGAAAATAAAGCGGAAAAACCGTTCATCTTATGTGAATACATGCATGACATGGGGAATTCGTTAGGTGGAATGGATTCTTACATGACGTTGCTTGATCGTTATGAAATGTACCAAGGAGGCTATATATGGGATTTTAAAGATCAGGCGATCCAAGTGACTGATCCAATCACTGGTAGAGAAGTGATGCGCTATGGCGGTGACTTTGACGATAAACCAAGTGACTATGAATTCTCAGGGAATGGAATCGTTTTTGCAGATGGACAAGAAAAACCCGCCATGCAGGAGGTAAGATATTATTATGAAAAATACAGTAAATAAAAGTCATATGGAGACAGAAAAAGTTGCAATCGTCTTCGGCGACTGTACATTAGGTGTCAAATCGGGGAATACGCATTATATTTTTTCTTATACAAGAGGCGGACTGGAATCGCTCAATAAAAACGGAAAAGAATGGCTATACCGGGAAACACTTCCAGTTTTTTGGCGGGCAACGACCGATAATGACAGAGGTAGCGGATTTGGATTTAAATCTGGTATGTGGTTAGGAGCCGGATTGTATCCAAAAGTCAAAGAAATAGAAGTACTGGTGGACAATAAAAAGATCGATTTGCCGATTGCCCCAGTAAATAATCAATATTCAAGTAATGAATACGCTGGAACAGTTGAAATCATTTTTACACTGGAAATCAACACAGTACCAAAAACACAAGTGACAATTTCCTACCAAATCGCTGGAGAGGGTAAAATGCTTGTTAAAATGCATTATGTTGGACAAAAAGGGTTGCCGGAATTACCAGCATTGGGTATAAGGTTCATTATACCAACAAAAGCAAAATTCTTTGAGTATGAGGGTTTATCAGGGGAAACATATCCGGATCGGCTGGCTGGTGGTATCGAAGGTATTTATAAAGTGGAAGGACTCCCTATCCCTCCATATCTTGTTCCCCAAGAATGCGGTATGCATATGGAAACGAAATGGCTAGAACTGACAAGAAATCAAACATTGGATAATACGGACAAAGATCAAGAAGACTTTTCGTTGCGATTTGAACAGCAGGATACGCCATTTGCTTTTTCCGCTTTACCATTCAAAGCAGAAGAACTGGAACAGGCGACACATATAGAAGAACTACCGCCAGAAAGACGAACGGTTCTTACGATTTTTGCAAAAGTAAGAGGAGTCGGGGGTATCAATAGCTGGGGAGCGGATGTTGAGTCACCTTATCGCATCAGCGGCGAAGAGGACCATGAAATCAGCTTTATTATCCAGTAGCGATCTTTAGATTATTATTTGAAAAACAGAGTTTACAAGACAAAGCTGCTTTATTCTATACGTCATGAACAAGATACGTCATGAACAAGCGAGCAAAAAAGTTCTCAGAATCTTTTGTTCATGACTATTTTCTTCAATGAAACCAATTGTTGTTTTTCTGAAAAATAAAGTTAAATATCAGAAAATTAAAAAAAGTTTCACAAAAATGATTGACAGTCGATTTTTTTATGTCTATACTAGGTACAATTCTTACATCAGTTTGGAGCGATTTTTTATGAAATCTAGAAAACTTACAAAACTGAATACGTATTACTTTAGCTATTTTAGATAGGTTTGTATTCATGACTTCGTGGGTACAAACAAACCAAGTTTGTATCTATGATGGCTAAAGATTTTTAAACACGACTTACAGCCACGTAGAGAAATTCATCTATAGTGGCTATTTTATATTTTTGCAGCGCTTTTTAAGGCTCGTTGAAGATGTTCACTGTAGAGGCAATTTCCTACAGGGACATCTTTTTTTGTTGATTATCCGGTTCATAAGTAGGAAAGAAGGAGCGAAAATGAGAACAATAGGACACGGTCGTTTAGTAGGAATTTATGTAAAACCAACTTGAAAAAGTAGAGAAAATCAGCCAAGATAGATAAGTAAACAAAAGAAAGCGGGAAAAACAATGATAGTAATTATGAAAAAAGAAGCAACGGAAGAACAAGTAAAAAAAGTCGTCGATCATATCGAAAAAGAAGGATTCAAAGTCTCAATCGATCAAGGAACAGAACGAGTAGTGATTGGACTAAAAGGTGATACGCGAAGTTTACAAGAAGGAGCATTTACACGCTACGAAGGAGTAGAAAATGCTGTGCGTATTTTGAACACATACAAATTGACTTCTCGAGAATTCCATCCTGGCAATACAGTCGTGGATGTAGACGGAGTAAAAATCGGTGACGGCAGTTTTGTGACGATGGCTGGTCCTTGTTCTATCGAAGGATTAGACCAAATCAGAGAATGTGCGCGGATGGCTAAAGCCGGGGGCGCAAAAATTCTGCGAGGTGGTGCCTTCAAACCACGTACTTCTCCATATGCTTTCCAAGGTTTAGAAGAAGAAGGATTGAAATACATCCGTCAAGCGGCTGATGAATTTGGAATGAAAGTGATTACTGAAGTGATGGATGAAGGACATATCGACATGGTGGCTGAGTACAGCGATATCCTACAGATTGGCGCACGTAATATGCAAAATTTCAAACTGCTATCTGCTGTCGGCAAAACAGGTAAACCTGTTGGATTGAAACGTGGGATTTCTGGTACGATCAATGAATGGCTTAATGCTGCAGAATACATTGCAGTCGAAGACAAATCTCCTGTCATTTTTATCGAACGTGGGATTCGGACTTACGAGACAGCTACACGTAATACGTTTGATTTAAGTGCTGTCCCATTGATGAAAAAATTAACTCATTTCCCTGTGATCGTTGATCCAAGTCATGGTACAGGTATTTGGGATCTTGTACCACCAATGGCCCGTGCGGGTGTGGCAAGCGGAGCAGATGGCATGATCGTAGAGATTCATCCTGATCCTGCAAATGCTTGGTCAGACGGTCCCCAATCGTTGAATGAAAAGACTTACTCACGCATGATGAAAGAAGTGGCGATCATGAAAGAAGCAATGGAAAAGATCCAAACACTCGATTAATGCCAGCTTTTTAAAAGAAAGAAGTGAAACGAATGCTTACTATACATGTTGATAACCAGAAATACGATATTCATATTGAAGAAGGTGCACTAGAACAGGCTGGATCATGGCTTCAAACGATTTGGAAGCCTCAAAAAGTAGCTGTAATCACTGATACCAACGTTGCTCCACTGTATGCGGAAAAAATCATGTTCCAATTGAGACAAGCTGATTTTGAACCAGTCCTTTCAATCGTACCGGCGGGTGAGACCAGTAAATCTTTGGAACAAGCAGCTGAGTTATACGATTTTTTGGCAGATAATGATTTTACCCGCAGCGATGGAATACTTGCACTTGGTGGAGGAATGGTGGGTGATCTAGCCGCATTCGTGGCCTCAACGTTCATGCGTGGGATCCATTTCGTTCAACTTCCGACTACGCTACTTGCACAAGTAGATTCTAGTATCGGTGGGAAGACAGCAGTCAATACAAACAAAGCGAAGAACCTTGTCGGAACATTTAGCCAGCCAGCTGGCGTATTGATTGATCCTGAGGTTCTAAAGACTTTGCCGGTACGTCGTTTACGAGAAGGGATCGCTGAAATCATCAAATCAGCAGCTATAGCAGATGCAATGCTTTGGCAACAGCTGAATGAGCTGAAAGACGAAAAAGATCTTTTAGAGCATGCTGTTCCAATCATCACTGCTACGTTGAAAATCAAGCGAAAAGTAGTGGAAGAAGATGTCTTTGACCAAGGAAATCGACTTATTTTAAATTTTGGCCATACAATTGGCCATGCAATTGAAAATACAGCAGGATATGGGGTAGTCAGTCATGGAGAAGGAGTAGCTATTGGAATGGTAGCCATCACTTCTCATGCAGAAAAAATCGGCTTGTCTCCAACTGGATCGACAGCTGCATTAGAAAGGATACTCCAAAAATTCCACCTGCCGATTACTTACGATCTAAGTCATTCAGAGGAATTATTCCACGCGATAACCCATGATAAGAAAGCAAGAGGAAGCCAATTGAATATCATCTTGCTAGAAAAGATTGGGCAAGCAAAAATCGTACCTGTTCCTACAGAGACATTCAAAGATTACTTAGGAGGACTGTAAGATGCGTTATATGACTGCGGGAGAATCCCATGGACCAGAATTAACAGCGATTATTGAAGGACTACCAGCAGGGTTACCTCTATCAGAAGAAGAAATCAATTACGAACTCGCTCGCAGACAAACTGGTTACGGCAGAGGAGGAAGGATGAAGATCGAAAAAGACCGTGTTCGGATCACGTCTGGCATCCGTCACGGCAAAACAATTGGTTCACCTGTCACTTTAGTGGTAGAAAATAAAGATTGGAAAAATTGGACAACTGTCATGTCTGTAGCAGAAGTACCTGAAAAAGACCGATCACTGCGGCGAGTTGCACGTCCGCGTCCAGGACACGCGGATTTGGTAGGCGGTATGAAATACCATCATCGAGATCTTCGGAATGTGCTTGAACGGTCCTCTGCAAGAGAGACGACCATGCGTGTAGCAATCGGCGCAATTGCCAAGAAAATTCTGGAAGAACTTGACATCATCGTAGCCGGACACGTGATTTGTCTTGGTGGAATCCAAGCAGAAATACCTGGAAATATCTCCATTCAAGAAATCAAAGAAATTTCTGAAGCATCAGAAGTACGGGTTGTTGATTCAGCAGTCGAGCAAAGAATAAAAGAACTGATCGATCAGACAAAGAAAAATGGAGACACGATCGGAGGAATTGTAGAAGTGCTCGTTGGAGGCGTTCCAGCTGGATTAGGAAGCTATGTACAATGGGAAACGAAGCTAGATGCCAAAATCGCGCAAGCTGTGGTTAGTATCAATGCCTTTAAAGGAGTAGAATTTGGGGTCGGATTCACTGCTGGATCATTACCAGGATCAGAAGTGATGGATGAGATCTTATGGGAAGAAGAACGAGGCTACTTCCGACGTAGCAATAATCTAGGCGGCTTCGAAGGCGGAATGACCAATGGCGAACCACTTATTATCCGCGGGGTCATGAAACCCATCCCTACATTGTACAAGCCACTTCAAAGCGTTGATATCGATACAAAAGAACCTTACAAAGCAAGTGTAGAACGTTCGGATAGTACAGCAGTTCCTGCAGCTAGTGTCGTTGCGGAAAATGTTGTAGCCACTGTGGTAGCGACAGAGATATTGTCAAAATTCCCAAGTGATTCGCTTGTTGAGTTGAAAGCTGCAGTGAAGGAGTACCGTGACTACTTGAAACATTACTAAAAAGGGGGCAAATAAGATGGCACAACATGTTTTTATCGTGGGGCTTGGACTGATTGGTGCTTCTATGGCACTTTGTATTCGTCAGACCAATCCAGAACTGATAGTAGTTGGTTGGGATAGTCAGTCAAAAACCCGTGAGCAAGCAGTAGAACAGCAGATCGTTGATTACGTTGCAAATGATTTTGAAACAGGTGCAGAACAAGCAGACGTTATCTTATTAGCCGTTCCCGTCCGTACAACCTTAGCTTATCTTGATGTCCTTGAAAGAATCAACTTGTCTGATCACGTCATCATTACGGATGTCAGCAGTACGAAGCAGCAAGTCGTGACATCCGCTGAGCAGAAAAATCTTCGGTTTGTCGGTGGACATCCAATGGCTGGTTCTCACAAATCAGGTATACAGGCAGCAGATGCTAAACTATTTGAAAATGCCTATTACATCTTTACACCTTTGGAAAAGACGAAAAAAGATGTTGAAAAACTGCAAGAACTATTTTGCGGAACCAAAGCAAAATATGTGACTCTTACAGCAGGAGAACATGACCGTATAACAGGAATGCTAAGTCATTTTCCACATATTCTGGCAGCTGGTTTAGTCAATCAGGCAGAACAATTCAATCAAGAATATCCGCGAGCCAAACAACTAGCAGCAGGAGGCTTTCGAGATATCACTAGGATCGCTTCCTCGGATCCTGTCATGTGGACAGATATTTTGTTGAGCAATAAGCAGATATTATTGGAACGATTGGCAGATTGGCAGCAAGAAATGACACAAATAGCAGAATGGATCATGACTGAGAACCAATCGGAAATCTTTTCTTTTTTCAATCGGGCAAAAGAAAGTCGAGACCAGTTGCCTATCCATAAGCAAGGCGCAATCCCTGCCTTTTTTGATTTATTTATCGATGTGCCAGATGAGCCTGGCGTTATTGCAGAAGTAACTGGACTGATCGGAAAAGCGGGAGTTTCTTTGATTAATTTGAAGATCCAAGAGACGCGAGAAGATATTTTAGGGATACTGCAAATCAGTTTCAAAAATCAACAGGATTTGTTACAAGCAAAAAGAACCATTATGTCTAATACCAGTTATCATTGCTGGATCAAATAGGAGGCTGGATAAATGCGATTATTACAACAAATACATGGATTAAGAGGGACTGTTAGGATACCAGCAGATAAATCGATTTCTCATCGCAGCATCATGTTTGGAGCAATTGCTGAGGGAACGACGACTATACAAAATTTTTTGCGCGCAGAAGATTGTCTGAGTACTTTACATGCCTTCCAACAATTAGGCGTCGAAATCGAAGAAGAGGAAGAGGTGATCAATATTCATGGTCGCGGTAGCCACTCCTTTGTCCCACCAACTGAACCCATCGACATGGGAAACTCCGGTACGACGAGTCGTTTATTGATGGGTATTTTGGCTGGTCAGCCTTTTACAACGACTCTGTTCGGTGACGCTTCGTTGTCTAAACGTCCAATGGGGCGAGTAATGGAGCCTTTACGCGAGATGGGTGCTGACTTGCAAGGAAATGAAAATGACCAGTGTTTACCAATCACTGTGACAGGAACCCGCTCTTTATCACCTATCCGATACAATATGCCTGTAGCTAGTGCACAGGTCAAATCTGCTTTGCTGTTTGCGGCACTACAAGCAGAAGGTACATCCGTAATCGTTGAGAAAGAACGTTCCCGTAACCATACGGAAGAAATGATTCGTCAATTTGGTGGAAGGATCACAGTGGAAGATAAAACAATCATGGTGACAGGACCGCAAAAATTAACCGGTCAGCAGATCACTGTTCCAGGTGATATTTCATCAGCTGCTTTCTTTCTAGCAGCAGGACTTCTTGTTCCGGAAAGCCAGCTGTTGTTAAAAAATGTCGGGGTCAATCCAACAAGGACAGGTATCTTAGATGTGTTGGAGGAGATGGGCGCAGCGATTACCCAGACGAATCACAATAAACAGAACCAATCGGCTGATTTAAGTGTCAAGACGAGTCATTTGAAGAAAGCGACGATTGGTGGAGAAATCATTCCGCGTCTGATTGATGAACTGCCAATTCTAGCTTTAGTGGCTACTCAAGCAGAAGGAATCACGATCATTAAAGACGCAGAAGAATTAAAAGTAAAAGAAACCAACAGAATTGATGCGGTGGCAGAAGAATTGCAAAAAATGGGAGCAAAGATAAAAGCAACAGCAGATGGTTTGATCATCCATGGACCAACACCTCTGCATGGCGCAAAAGTTTCTAGCAGAGGCGATCATCGAATCGGGATGATGCTGCAAGTAGCTGCTTTGATAGCCGATGGACCTTGCGAACTAGAAGGAGCCGAAGCCGTTTCAATCTCTTATCCGGCATTTTTCGATGATTTAGCAGAACTTGTGTCAGGAGGAGAAGCTCATGGCTAGCATTTTGCTGATTGGTTTCATGGGCGCTGGAAAAACAACGATCGGTAAAGGGTTAGCTCAACGTTTACAAAAAGAGTATGTAGATTTAGATACAAAGATTGAGGAACATATCCAATTGTCGATTGCCGAATATTTTCACTATTACGGTGAAAACAGCTTTCGAAAAGTGGAGTCAAAGGTTTTAAGAAAGCTGTCAAATGAAGATAAAATTATCGCGACTGGTGGAGGAATCGTCCAATGTGCTGCCAATCGGCAATTTTTACAAACACAGCCAATTGTTCTTTACTTAGAGGCAGAAGCAGATTGTCTAATCGATCGTATCCAACAAGATAAAACGTCTATTCGACCGTTAGCTCTTGGAAAAACAAGAGAAGAAATAAAAGCCTTATTGGCACAACGACTTTCCTGGTATGAAGAGAGCGCGACACTTCGAATCAACACGACCAATGAAACACCAGAAAAGATCATCGATACCATTATAGAGAGGATCAAAAGCATATGAATGTCAGCTATCTAGGGCCAGAAAGTTCGTTCACTTATCAGGCGGCTTGCCAGCTATTTCCTACAGAACAATTGACTGCGTATGCTTCGATTCCTGCTTGTTTGCGCGCTTTGTTTCGCAAACAGGTGGATCTGGCTGTCGTTCCTGTAGAGAATTCATTGGAAGGATCTGTTCATCACACAATCGATCTTCTTTCCAAACATCCAGAAGTCGAAGTTAAAAGTGAAATCGTTCTTCCTATCAAGCAGCAGCTTTTAGGCAATGCAGCAACAAAGATTACAAAAATCCTTTCTCATCCCCAAGCACTAGCACAATCACAACAGTTTTTAGAAACGCATTATCCTAATGTTCCTTTAGTAGCAACAGAATCAACAACTGCTGCAGCAATGTATGTAGCAGAACATCCGAAAGAAGACGCAGCAGCGATTGCTTCATTAGAAACAGCACAGCATGTTGGATTGGAGATCTTAGCTGAGAATATCCAAGATAATGAGTTGAACCAGACACGTTTTTGGATCGTCGGTGACCGAAAGATGACCAGCCAGCAGCCAGCTCCAGTAAAGATGAGTGTCATCTTGACACTGCCTGCTAATCGGCCAGGGATGCTTCATAAAATGCTGGCAGCTTTTGGCTGGCGGGAGATCAACTTAAGTAAGATTGAATCCCGACCATTGAAAACTAGCTTGGGAGAATATTTTTTCGTAATCGATTTGTTATTGGACCGCCCAATGGCATTAGTAGAGAATGCGCTCCAAGAAATCAAGATGCTCGGAGGAAAAAGTCAAATATTGGGCTGTTATCCAGTATTGACAGTAGAATAGACGCGTAGATGAAAGTCAAGAATACTGATTGATTTATTTAACTTAAAATAAATCAATCAGCGCTTGGCTATTCTTTATTTTTAATATTCTGATTGATTTTTAGAAAGAAGCGGGAGACAAATCGTTACAGTCGTTCCTGTCCCAATCACTGATTGGATCGTTATGCCATATGCATCTCCATACATTAGGCGTATCCGCTCATCTACATGACTGATGCCGATTCCTGAGAAATGATCATTTTTTTGTTTGGTATTTTCAGTATCGAAGCCATCGCCGTTATCAATCACTTCGAATAAAAGAAGCTGATTTTTTGTTTTGCCGTACACCGTGATGAATCCTTGCGTTTTATTGTGAAAAGCATGAAGATAGGCGTTTTCGATAATTGGTTGAAGGATCATATTCGGCATAGACAATGTCTGCAGTTCATCAGGAATCATTATTTTAGCCGAGATTCTTTCGCCATATCGCATACTCAAAAGATCAATGTAACTTTGTACGCTTTTGATTTCTTCCTTGACTGGAATCACTTCTTCTTTTTTTCCAATCGTACTTCTTAGTAAAGTAATGAAACTGTCGATTCCCTGAACTGCTTCATCAGTTTTTTTCTGCCAAATCAAAAATTTCAAGCTAGTCAGCGTATTATAAATGAAATGGGGCTGTATCTGTGCTTGCATAGTTTGGATTTCAAGCGAACGTTTCTTCTTTTCGTCTTGGATGGTCTGTTCATAATGATGCTGCGCATTACTTAGCAATTGATTGATCGTATTCCCTAGCAATTGGACTTCATGGCTTCCTTGTACAGGAACAGTAGCTTTTAAGCCATCTTCCTCTAGCCAGTTTAGCGAATCAATCAAGCGGTAGATCGATTTTGTGTGTCGATCCAAATACATAAATGCCAATGAGCCAGCAAAAGCAAGTGTCACGATATTATACAAAATAATGGGGAAAATCACGCCCATTTGGTTAGACAAAGAATGAAGATCGACTTGACTGAGTAATGTACAATCCTGGCGGTACAGGGGAAGACGGGTCAACTGCTGTCCATTTGAAATCGTTGTTTCACCTACTGTTAGTTTTTTGAAAATCATTGATCGGCTCCCAATTCTATTTTCTTCATTTGATGCGATGATCGTCTGTTCTTCGTTCATGAAGGAGATCTTCGATATCTCAGGATTTACTACAGATTGAAAAAGATTCGCTAGTTGCTGAGATGAGATCGATAAAACAGCATATCCGTAAATGTGATTCAATGTGTTTTTCAGTTTTTTGACAAAGAAGACGCTGGGTGCTTTCTTATCGCGAAGAGTCAATCCGTATTGTGCAAAAAGCATTTGTGTATCAGCAGCACGTTCATTCACTCTCTGGGCAATCGCAGATTGAAAAAAAGAATCGGCAGATACGGCAGTGAGCATGTCGTTTCCGACAAAAGTTCTTCCGTTTTCTCCAAAGATCAACACATCGTAATCGATCATTGGATGGATTTTTGAAAGAGAGTCATTCATTTTTTGGATCGTTCTTAGCTGCTGAAGCTGTTCCATATGTTGGACTGGACCATTGGAAAAATAGCTTTCGACAGCTGGGTTGGAATCAAAAGCGGCTAATGTATTCTCGATTGCATCATTCAAGCCTTCAAATTCAGATTGGATCTTTTTTAGTACCACATCATTCGATTGATTGAACAGCTGGATATAGGCATCCCTTGATCGATGATAAATAAACAAAGAGATGACGATGGCCTGCAGAAAAAGACCGATGAACAAAATGAACAGAAGTTTGGTAAAGAGTTCATGCTCTTTGATTTTTTTCTCATTTTACAAAAGTTCCTTTACGGTATTGAGAAGGTGTCATTCCTGTCTCTTCTTTAAAAACTCTGGAGAAATAACCCAGTTCGGTATAGCCGACTTTCTCACAGATTTCCGTCAAAGTAAGCCGTGTTTCCGTTAAAAAGAGCTTGGCTTTACTAATACGGACTTTTTTTAGATATTTTGAAAAGTTGATGCCAAATTTTTCAGTAAAGATAGCTGAAAGATAGCTATATGAAAAATGATATTTTTCGGATAGAAGTTGTAAATTGATTTCTTTCTCATAATTTTCCTGGACGAACTCGTAGATCAAAGTCAAGATATCGAAATTGTCTTTTATTGCATTTGCAGAAAAGTGGGTGAGTTTCTCAAGTGTTTCTTTGACAAGAATAGAAAAATCTTCCAAGTACTCAGCATCGGCTAATAAAGAAGGAAGGGCGATCTTGAGCAAAGAAAGTTCTTCATTCCCAACATATTCGTCAGCCAAAGCGTTGAGTAATGCATAGAAACGATTGATTGCCTCATGTTTCAAATAAGCTGGATCAATAGGCTGTTCCAATATTGTCGTGAAGAAAACCTCAAGTTCTTTGACAGCTAAAGCGTAGTCTTTATGAACGATTTTTGTTAAATAGCTACTTGCTTGCTGCTCGTGGTTGGTTGATAACGGAAGAAGTTCATGCTGATAAGCAAGGTTCTTTCCCTTATGATAGAAACGTTGTCCTTTGGTACAATTTCTGATTTCTTGGAATATTTCATTGATATCTTGGATTGCAAAAGAGTCAGAAACAACAAAAAAATCACCTGGAAAAATTTCTTGACGAAACTTTTGAACAAACTTCCTAAGCGTATCTTTGGAATCAGTATTGATCACATAGCCGGATTCTTCCGAAAAGGTAGAAAAGGGATAGATAGTAAATGAATCGTCGCTATCCATCAACGAATGGATGATCGACTGTTTTTGTTTAGAGCCTTGTTTTGAACTGAATGGCCGTTTTTCGGTATATACC
Organism: Enterococcus sp. HMSC076E04; assembly: GCF_001814285.1. Taxonomy (NCBI): domain Bacteria; kingdom Bacillati; phylum Bacillota; class Bacilli; order Lactobacillales; family Enterococcaceae; genus Enterococcus; species Enterococcus sp. HMSC076E04. Next base: position 208,601 of record NZ_KV815632.1, read on the forward strand.
AGAAAAAACAAGGTGTGTTCAAAAAGAAGAGGGTTAAGCAATGGACGAGTTTGTCCAGCAATCTGCTGTGAAAGATTCTCGCAGATCTGCTCATAACGATCGGTGATTGGGCTTTTGTTGGGCTTTTTTTTGATTTTTTGTGAAACGGCAATTAAGGAATTTAGAAAAAAATCAGGACTCAATCGAGGCTTTAAAAGATAATCAGCGACGCCATATTTGAAAGAATCTTTAACCATATCAAATTCATCATAGCTAGAGAGGATAAGAATCTGTGTTTCAGGTTGTTGCTGTTTTAATAGCCGCGATAATTCGATCCCATTTAGTTCAGGCATCATTACATCTGTGACCACGATATCGATTGCATGTGCCAAAGAAAAGTCAAACGCTTTCAACGGGCTGGAAAAAGTTCCTATTAATTGAAACCCGTGCTCAGACCAATTGATCAACTGTTTCATTCCGTCTAAAATCGTCTGTTCATCATCGATAAGAATTACGCGTATTGGCATTTTTTTATCCGCCTTAAGAATAGTCTTGTAATTTAAAAATACTTATTTCTAGGAGAAAATGCAAGGATATTTTTATTTTAAAGAAACCTCCACCCTTTCGATCTTTGGTCTAGATGCTAAGATTATTCCTTTTGTCATAGTTGATTTGTATTTTTTTATTATTTTAGGAGAAATTTTTGAAGTATCTGAATAATAAAGAAACCGTTTTCGAATTTTGGTATGATGAATGTAGCAAACGTAAACAACTAATTGATGGAAAAGGAGCGGATAAAAATGAACATCAGAAAGTTAATTGCTGGAGTCGTTTGTTTAGCGGCAGCATCAGGTTTCTTAACAGGATGCGGAAGTGCTAGTAGCACAGCAGACAACGAAGAAAAAGTCACTGTTTGGGCGTGGGATGAGACATTCAATATCAAAGCAGTGAATGAAGCAAAAAAAATTTATGAGAACGAAGAAACAGAGATAGAAGTTGTTACGATGTCTCAGGATGATATCGTTCAGAAACTGAACACCGCTTTAGCAAGCGGGAATACAGAAGGATTGCCCAATATCGTCTTGATTGAAGATTATAGGATACAAGGCTATTTGACTTCTTATCCAGATGCATTCGCTGATTTGTCTGCTATTGTAAAGGAAGATCATTTTGCACCGTATAAATTTGCGGTAAACAAAGTAGGAGAAAAAATATACGGTGTTCCTTTCGATTCGGGCGTAACAGCAAACTTCTATCGTACGGATCTGATGGCTGAAGCAGGATATACAGAAGAGGACATGGAGAATCTGAGGTGGGACGAGTATATTCAAGTGGCGCGAGATGTCAAAGAAAAGACGGGAAAGAAAATCGCTGAAGTCAATCCTTCTGATCTTGGTCGAGTAAGAATGATGATGCAACAAGCGGGAGAATGGTATACGTCCAAAGATGGGGAGACGGTCACGATCCAAGACAATGCATCTTTAAAGTATGGTCTTGAATTATTTGCCACTCTTTTGAAAGAAGACCTAGTCGAACAAACCTCTGACTGGAATGCTGGAGTAACTGCGATACAATCAGGAGCAGTAGCTTCTAGCCCAACTGGCGCTTGGTATTCTTCAACGATCCAAGGAGCAGAAGACCAATCTGGAAAATGGAAGATTGCGCCAATACCTGCACTGCCAGAAAGTTTACAAAAAGCGCAAGCTTCTAACCTTGGCGGCGCTGGCTGGTATGTGCTCAAAGGAGTAGCTGGAGAAGAATCAGCGAAAGATTTCCTCGAAGCAACGTTTGCATCGAATGAAGAACTGATGGGCACTCTTGCGAAAGAAATCGGACTGGTGTCTACGATGCTTAGTGCAAATGAACAAGAAGCTTATCAAGAAGCTTCAGAATTTTACAGTGGCCAAAAGGTCTTTGATGATTTTTCCAAATGGACATCAGAAATTCCAGAAGTGAATTACGGACATGAGACCTATGCAATTGAAGCAGTCGTAGCCGAAGCTCTTCATCGAATCATCAATGGAGAAGAGACAGACAAGGTACTAGCAGATACACAAAAACAAGTAGAAGCACAGTTGGCTAATTGATTGGTGATAAAAAAGCAAATTTCTTTGCTTTTTCATCAGACAACCGAAAAGACAAAAAAGATGGCGGCTGCCTTACAGACGTTGTCTTTCTTGTCTTTTCAATTAAATAATCAATGATAGAATTGGAGGGAAAAGAATGAAGCAGAAAGATTTATTCAAAAACGGGCATGCTTTTTTAATCTTGCCAGTCATTTTGATATCGATCATGGTTTTTATTCCGATGGTTTTGGCTTTGATCACGTCTTTTCAAAGTGGTCCCCCTGTCAATATGAGATTTAACGGATTAGGTAATTATCAGCGGATGCTGACAGATGCTACTTTTAAAAAAGCTTTTTTCAATACGTTCCTATATTTACTAGTTCAAGTACCAATCATGCTGTTTCTAGCGCTTTTTATTTCCAACCTCTTAAATGATAAAAAGCTGAAATATAAAGGGTTGTTTCGAACAGCTATTTTTCTTCCGTGTATCACTTCGATGGTCAGTTATTCTCTGATCATGAAAAGTCTATTTTCTCAATCTGGCCTTGTAAACAACTTGTTGTTGGGCATTGGTATGATTGATACACCGATTGGCTGGCTGACTCATCCAATTTGGGCGAAAGTTCTGATCATTCTTTCGATCACTTGGCGTTGGACTGGATACAATATGATTTTTTTCCTTTCAGGCATGCAAAATATTGATTCGGAGATTTATGAAGCAGCATCTATTGACGGTGCTTCTAAATGGCAGCAGTTTATCAAAGTGACGATCCCGAATTTAAAACCGATCATTTTGTTTACTTCCATTACTTCGACGATCCGGACATTGCAGCTTTTTGATGAAGTACAAAATATTACTGGCGGGGGTCCAGCAAATGCAACGACCACCTTGTCTCAATACATCTATAATTTGAGTTATAAATTCACGCCTAATTTTGGATATGCGGCAGCAGTTTCCTTTGTTATTGTTGCCTTTATTGTGATATTGTCGATAATCCAAACGAAAGTAGGAGGAGAGAGTCGATGAAAAGCATGGTAGAAAAAGAAACGATCGAACATCCCAACGTCAAAAAACAAGCCTTAGGACTTCGTTCGGCAATTGGGTCAGCATTAAAGTATACAGCATTAAGCATCCTATCATTTATTTCCATTTTCCCTTTTGTCTGGATGATTCTGGGAATGACGAATACACCCGTGGATATCACATCGGGAAAAATAAAGATTGGCAGTAACTTGATCATCAATTTTCAAAATTTGTTTTCCAATGAACTGAATTTTACTCGTTCCCTTTGGAATTCAGCAATGATCGCTTTAGTGACCACTGTGTTTGCATTGCTGATTTCCTCAATGGCAGGATATGGGTTTGAGATTTATCAAAGCAAGCGAAAAGACTTGATTTTCAATATTCTACTGCTATCGATGATGGTTCCTTTTGCGGCGTTGATGATTCCTTTGTATCGAATGTTTTCACAATTGAACGGAACGATTTTGGGAATCAATAGTTTCTTAGTTGTAATCTTACCATCTGTCAGCACTGCTTTTTTGATCTTCTTCTTCCGACAAAATGTTAAATCCTTTCCAAAAGATCTAGTAGAAGCCGCTCGATTAGACGGTCTAAAAGAACTAAGTATTTTTTTTAGAGTATATATGCCGACGGCTAAAAATACCTATGCAGCGGCAGCAATCATCACATTCATGAGCAGTTGGAACAATTATTTATGGCCCTTAGTGGCTTTGCAATCTCCTGATAAACGGACGGTTCCGCTTGTTTTATCTGCTATGGGTGCTTCCTATACGCCAGATTATGGAATGATCATGGCTGGATTAGTCATTGCTACTTTACCAACTGCCATCGTATTTTTTGTTTTGCAAAAGCAATTCGTTCAAGGAATGATCGGCTCTGTAAAATAAAAAACAACAGCAAGTGCGTCCCTACAAAGTCATCTTTTCCAAGTAAAAAGATACTTTTGGGACGTGTGTTATTTTATGTTGAGAAAAATTAAAAGATAACGTTTTAAGTTTATACTCGAAAACTCTTTCATTTTAAGGTAAACTTAAAGAGTAAAGGAGGAGGATACATGCTAAAAAATTTTAAAGAAGTGATTGCTGCCATATTGCCGATGACCGTCCTGATTGTCATTTTAACGTTTGTTTTTGCGCCGTTAGAAGGAGAAGACCTCGCTTCATTCTTGGTAGGTGCGGCTATCATGATGATCGGAATGACGCTCTTTTTGTTTGGGGCAGACTATTCCATGATGGAAGTCGGAGATCTAGTAGGGAAATATATGATCAAAAAGAAAAGTTTGGCTGTTTTGGTCAGTTTGGGGTTTGCTATCGGGATCGTGATCACGATTGCCGAACCTTCCGTGCAAGTTTTGGGACAACAAGTATATGATATATCTGACGGAGAGATTGGCAGAGTGTTGCTGATTGGGATCGTCAGCGTCGGCACTGGAGTATTTCTAGCCTTTGCGCTGCTTCGGGTCGTATTCAAGCTATCCTATTATCAATTGATGGCTATAGGCTACATAGGCGTTTTGATCGCCTCGTTCTTCACCAGTTCCGAATTCATGCCGATTGCTTTTGATTCGGGGGGAGTGACTACTGGTCCAGTAACTGTTCCATTTATCTTGGCCCTTGCCGGAGGGATGACTAGTATGATCAAACAAAAGAAAAATGAAAATGACAGCTTTGGGATGGTTGGTATTGCTTCATTAGGACCAATTCTTGCCGTAATGATTTTGGGGGTGATCTTCCAATGAATTTCTGGCAGCAAGTGATAGATGGTATCGAGATCGTTACTATGGAAGTTATTTTAGCAGTGGCCCCTATCGTGATTCTATTTGTTTTGATGAATATCATTAGTTTTCGTATGCGCAAGAAGCGTTTCTTTGACATTATGAAAGGCTTCTTGATAACGACTATTGGGTTGATCCTTTTCCTGCAAGGAGTCAATATGGCTTACGTTCCGGTAGGACAGCATTTAGGTAGTACGATCGCTGGATTGCCCTATAATTATATATTGGTTCCACTTGGCTTTTTGATGGGGTTCCTAGTAGGGTTTGCTGAGCCGGCGATTCATGTAATGGTCAAACAGGTTGAAGAATTGAGTGAAGGGAGGATCCGGTCGAAAGTCATGCTGATGGTGATTTCGATTGGGATTGGCGCAGCAGTAGGATTGTCTATGTGGCGTTTGCTCGTCGGATTCTCTCTTTATTATTTCTTGATCCCAGGATATGGGCTAGCATTTATTTTAGGACGAAAAGTGGACAAGATCTTTTTAGCAATGGCTTTTGACAACGGTGGAGTAGCAACGGGTCCGATGTGTTCGACATTTATTTTATCAATGAGCGTGGCGATCGCTGCACAAATTGAGGGAAGAGATCCGATCATTGATGGGTTTGGTGTGGTTGCAATGATTGCATTGACACCAATATTATCCACTTTAGTACTATATAGGTTGAATTAAATACTTTACATCCGC
>NZ_KV815633.1:0-5585 GCF_001814285.1 Enterococcus sp. HMSC076E04
TTTTCTATTTACACAAAATATTTTACACTCTCATTCTCTTATTAAGAACTACCTAATTTGGGTAGTTCTTATTTTTTACATTTTAAGTAGTATTTAATTGCAATTTGGTAGTATTTTTTTATTATCTTATTCTTAGAACGGTAGTACTTAATATAAATATAGGTAGTATCTAATTTAAGTATTAATGGTAGTATCTAAATTAACAGGTAGTATGTAACTACTTTAAAGTAATTTTTTTCAGATTAACACAGTAGTATCTTATTAAATAAGTTAATTTTAATGGTAGTACATAATTATTATATATATCTGACATTGGTAGTACTTATTGTATTTTTCAGTAGTATATAATCTATTGTTTTCTAGCCTAAAGCCTTGTCTTATAAGAATAATATAATATATACTACTGAAATAAGGTAGTATATATTGCTAGTAATGGTAGTATGTTTTATATGCATAAGGTAGTTCTTAATTTATTTTTTGTTTTGACACTGGTAGTACTTAATTATCTTTAATTTTAAAACTAAATTTTATTCATACGTTCTTCTGGTAGTATTTAATTATAAATAATATTTATTTAAAGTAGTTCTTAATAACTTTAAAGGTAGTACATAATTCACTTTATTTCTGATTTTAGGTAGTATTTAATTAAAAAACAGTTTTAATGCGTTTGCATTTTTTATTTATCTTTGCTATTTTCGAAAAGAGTAGGTAATTTTACATAAATAAAACAACGTGAAAGTAGAGGATCTACAATGACTGATTTTAAATTTTTTAAGGCGGATAGAGTTTACAACGAATTATTTTATCAATTTCCAAAAGTCTTTATTGTTTCTGACGAATACAAAAAAATGAAAGATTCAACTAAGATTGCCTATATGCTTTTAAAAGCAAGATTAGAGATCGCAATCAGCAAACGGCAAATCGATGAAGAAGGTAATGTTTATTTTACTTATACGACAAATGAACTATGTAGAGTATTAAACTGCCAAAAGCAAAAAGCGATAGCAATCAAAAAAGAGTTGGAATCCTTTGGTTTATTATTACAAAAGCAGATGGGATTTAACAAACAGTTAGGGAAAAATAATCCTAATAGACTATATCTAGCAGAATTAAAAGTCTCAGAAAATGATATCTACTTACTCGAAAAATTTGATAGAGAGAATAGGGAAAACGTTGATAAATCAGAGGGTATGAAAATCATACCCACCCTCGACGAAAAATCAGACGCTGAATCCCTTGGGGCTCAAGAGGGTATGAAAATCATACCGTGCCAAAACGTTGATAAATCAGAGGGTATGAAAATCATACCAGAACTTAATAATAATATATTAGACACTAATAGACACAATATAGACACTGAAAAAGACCGCCTACAAGATCAATTGTTGTTAGACAATTTTGAGACAATTATGACAAACGACAGCATTGCTACGTTTGTCCCTGAACGAGTATTAAATTTGATAAAAACATTTTCTTCAAGTTACAGTGAAGCTCAAAAAACCGTCCAGACTATTCATAATGCAAAGAAAAAAGCTGAAATAGAAAGTGGTATTTCGATAGTTTTTGAAGAACTCGATAGTTATTATGTCAATGCAGAACAAGAATTATACACGACACTGTTAAAAGCCTATCAAAAATTAAAAACCGAAAAAGTCGAAAATATCCAGAACCTGATTTTTGTCTATGTAAAAAATTGGTTTATCGAAAAACCAATAGCTGCTAAAGTATCAAGTGAAAAACGTTTGAATTATGAAAGCTCCCCAAGCACTATTACGAAAGACTGGTTAGAGTGAAACTTTACTGACAAAGTGATTGTTGCTTCATGAAGTAACATTAAAATTAAAAATTTTTTATTATTCTAATTATATTACGAATATTACAAAATAATAGCTATTTTAATAGAATTTATAAGTTAAAATATTATGATAAAAATCACAAACGTAGCCTTTTACGTCATAAGTGTTAAAAGAAATAATTAATTTCAAATATAGAAAAGGGAACGTATGTTTGCATACTCCTTTTTTTTGAGTTATAATAATACGCGAAGAGAGATAATTTCATTATTTAAACAAGCTAAAAATCTTGATATTACTTCTTTTCAGGCAATACGAATATTATTCGCTTACATTTTTTGTATAAATTTAATTGTCTGCTATGCTTGTGATGAATTGATTTTCGTTCTGCACTTTTAGATGATAAATTTGGACAATTGAAAATACAAAAAAAAGAAAGGCGGTATGAACTCGGAAGGCTGGTAACCTTCGTCAGCGTTCATACACGGCATTAAGATTTGGCCCTTAATGCGTTAACCTTTCAGTGTTACGGTATTACCCGCAATGGATTTAGTATAACAGATATTCAAAAGTGATACCACTTTTTTTGGCTGTGTTAAGGTTAAAAATACGTGATATTACGATGAATCTATGCCTAAGCATAATGTTATAAAAATGTCCGTGTGGCTCTTTGCCGTATGACGAACGCTGAAATTAGAGGGAACGCATGTTTGGATGCGTTCCCTCTTTTTTGTTTGTCATGAACGAAAATCAATTCTCTATTTTTGAAAAATAACAAGAAAAACTTGTTAAAAATATTTAAAGAAATTGGGTGGTTTATTTTATGTCATATACAGGAATTTTGAGTCTCAAAGATATTTGTCACTACGGTAAACGGTGTACCGCTACAGAGAAAATCACGAAGAAACTATCAACTGGCCAAAGTAAAACCGTTGTGCAGTGTAAGAAATATATAATCCAGAAAGACAAAGTCTCAGAGGAAATGATTTATTACATTGGGAAACAAAAGCAAATAATTTTAAAAGATCCTATCCCCTTAAAAGAGCTATATCCAACAATCAAACATGTTTATGACCAAAACGGTGTACTGATTGGTCGAAGAAAAAATGGAGTCTTGCGTTGTACCGCAAAAGGGATGGGGCGTTTAATCAGCTGAATTGATCATTCTCATAACTTGTATTTTATCGTTTTTCGCTTGCTTGAAAATATTGTCGAGACTTCTAAAAGAACTTAGAATCATTAGAAAAATAAGGAGTAGACTTGATCTATCAACAATTTCCTTCGGGGAGTGACGGGGTAGATTTTTACGATTGGTAACGTAAAAAATTGGTCAATCGAGTAAATGCGCTTGTTTGGATAGTGGTGAAATGAATTTGTGTAAATAATATACACAGAGTAAACAAGAGGGAATTTAGAGGTTAGACAAGTTAGAATAGCGCCTAGATTAATCATGAGCAGCTACTAAGGGATCTAGGCTTTGACGCAAACTCATGGAATAAGGAGTAGGTCTTCTCGTAATGGGGAGGACGCACAAGAAATTGTGTCGTGTGCTGCAGTACATGTAGATACTTGCGAGGACGTTGGTCATTGGATCAATCGAGCATTTACCGCTGTCTACTAGGGTTTCTCGTTTCGGACGCCATAAACGAGTCGATATTTTTTATGTATTTTTAAGTAAACGAAAAACGATAAAATATGAACGAGTCCTGAATAAAGTGAAAAAATTGATATAAAACATAGAGAAAATGAAATTTACGTAATGGAGGAATGACAAATGAAAAATTATGATCCGAATATACGATTGGGCACACATACTATTAAGGTTTCTTTCCAACGTTGGGATTACAAAGGTTTTGTGACGTTTAGAAGAGGCGGAAATTGTAAAGGATTAGATGTTTTAGCATTAAACGAGGATGATTTATACGATCAAACATTGACTGATAATCCAATTGGATTCGGCTTGCTACCTGAAGATGATGAAGGTAATGAATGGTTTAAAATGACGCTTATGAATGATAATGGAGACGAATTATCTGTTGAAGATACTTGGTCATATTTGAGTGATTATATTGTCAGCGTTGAAATCATTGAATTTGTAGCGGATAAAGAAGAATAAAAACTGGAGGAATAAATTATGAAATTTTTCGAAGTAAAATCACCATACTATTATGCGTTAATCGCAGCAAAGAATGAAGAAGAATGTGCAGAATTGTATGAACAAGTAGTAACAGATATCGAAAATCGTGAAGAATTTATTCGATGTTTGCATGAGTTAAATCGAAATGAAGCAATTCAAGAGGATGCGAAAAAAATTAGTGAAGAAACGTTACAACCAATCGGTATGGAGGAAGCTACAAAAGACATTTTTACAATTATTGATGAACAAAAATCTTGTGTATTAAGCATTGATTCTACATTGGTTTAATAGATCCAAGATTCTATAATTTTTTTCAAAGTAAAAAGAAATTAGGTAATGATTCTCAGACCAATTACTTAGGAAAATAACCATACAAATTAGATTTTACAGATAAAGGATTAGAAGGAATCACGGCGATTAATAAAAAGGTAGTATTACCTTAGGCATTGAGTAAGGAATTTATTTAGGAGGAAAATTAGATGGCGCGACCAGTTTTAGATGCGATGGATATGGATACTTTGACAAAAGGAAGGTATGTACAGCTGTTAGCTCGTGGTTATTCACCTAAAGATGTATTCAAAGCCCTATCTAAAGGAACAGATATGGAAAAAGAAAGATTACGAAAAGAATTCGACTATTGGAGAGAGCATAACGGAATAAAAGATTTAAAACCAGCACGTCCAGTTATTAGACGAAAAAAATTGAAGAAGTAAGACCAAAGCGTATGGCGTACATAGGCTTTTTTATTTTGATAAAAATAATGAAAGGAAGGAAAACTCATGAATTGTAAAGAAATCGAAAATAGAAAAAAAGTGTCGAAAGAAATGGAAGAAAAGTTACTAAAAACAATGAAACAAAAACAATGAAACAAAAACACCTTAAAAGATTATCTGTCGCGCAATATATCAATGATATGCAGTTAACAGGAAAAGAGAAAGCTTGTTTGTTAGGTTCAATGAAAAACTTTGAACAGTTGAGACGAACTTATGTGAAAAAAAGTTCTAATTGTCAACTATTGTTAGAAGTCTCATGACATTCATTAATAGAATTCATTTTTAAAACTTTTTCTATGGAAATGAGAAAAAGTTTTTTTGTTTTGTCTGAAAGGAGGCAGATGGATGAAAAAATGGTTATTTGGTTTTTTAGGAGTCGCTTTAATCGTCTTTTGCAGTGTGTTTGGCTATGTTAGCTACCAAAAACATGAAGGAGATGTGTTTAAGCAAAATATAGAAAAAAAGATGCCCGTAGATCAAATCAATGCACACGCAAAGAGTTATAAGGAGGATGCAACGAACGTCAATAATGATATGTCTTTGGGGCAAATGTTGTCCATACAAAAAGAAGCAATCGAAATGGGCGTCAATAAACAAGTATTTGCACAAATTCAGATTCCTGCACTTGGTTTAGCATTGCCGATTTTTAAAGGGGCAAATCAATACACTTTGAGTCTTGGAGCGACTACTTATTTTTATGAGGATGCCGAAATGGGCAAAGGAAACTATGTTCTAGCAGGACACAACATGGAAATGCCAGGTGTTTTATTTTCAGATATTCAAAAGTTGTCATTAGGGGAGGTGATGGACTTAGTTAGTAACGATGGCGTCTATCGTTACAAGGTAACGTGGTGTTAGGATGATTTAGTGGACACATTTTGG
>NZ_KV815634.1:0-7194 GCF_001814285.1 Enterococcus sp. HMSC076E04
TCTTTTTTCAGCTTCTTGTTTTTGATTTTCAAATTTTGCTTTTTCGGATTGCTCTGTCGCCAAAGAAGCGGATATCTCATTGATTTTTATACTTTGAGTTAATTTGGCTTCTATAAGGTCATTTTCTTTCTCTTCGAGAGATCGAGTTTCTTTTTCCGCATCTGTAACTTTTTTCTCAGCTTCTTTTTTTAATTCATCTAAATTTTCTTTATCATCTATCTGGGCCTGCATAATCTCATTACTAGCAGAAATAAGCTTAGTCATACCAATGGCTGCTGTGACTGCATCTGATAATGATTCGGCATTTACCATGACAGATATTATAGAGTCACTTTTTTGATTTACTTGTGCATTCCTAGCCTGCTCTTCGATAAGTTTATTCCTAAGGCGTATTCTTTCCTCAAGAGCAGTAATTTTCTGATTAATCTCGGTAAGTTTCTTCTCAGATGTGTTTTTTTCCACTAGCACTTTTTTATATTCTTTTTCTAGCTGAGTTATTTTGTTATCTAAATCAGTAAGATAATTTTCAGCTGATTCTTTATTTTTTACAATCGCTTCAATTTTATCATCTTTTTCTTTGATTTTTTCCTCTATAGTCTGTGCTTTAGCTAAGAGACCATTACTAAAAAATAGCGAAAACACAATGACAGAGGTAGATATAAATGTTTTTTTCAAATTGATTTTTCACTTCCCTTATTTTATTTGTGAAGAAACATTTTACATAATATTCTCCTCTCTATTTTATCGTTGCTACAGGTTCTACTAGGAATTGAAATTGGAATTACTATACAAAAAGTAATAGGATCCATATGCTATATTTCAATTTAATAGACAGCTTCAAAATAACTAAAACTTATGGAGATTTTATGGAGCATATACATACCTACATAAAATTCACACAACTGTAAAGTATGATATCAAAAGTTAATACAGGAGAACGAATTTAGTGAATAAAACATTGAGACTCATGAAACCTTGGGACTATTTCATTATTACTGCGGTCATTATGGCATCATTCGTACCATATTTACTATTTGATACTAATAATGATGAAAATAATAATAGGGAAAGTACAGATGTAATTGCAGTTGTTAAAATAGATGGAGAAGTTGTAGACAAATTTAACTTATCACAAGTTAATGAGTCTTTTGAGAAAACATATTACCCTCAAAAAGGGAAATACAATATTATTGAAGTAGCTCCTGGAAAAATCAGGGTAAAAGAAGATAATAGTCCTGATCAAATTGCTGTTCGTACAGGCTGGATTAGTAGACCAGGGGAAATGAGTATATGTCTGCCTCATAAATTGATTGTTGAAATTTTAGGAGTAGAGGAGAATCCTTTAATTTATTAGTATGAACTAATAAGTACCACGAATCCTATTATAGAGACATGGACGGAGTAATCTAAGGAAAGACCGTTAACTAAAATCGCTAAAACCTGTTTACATTATTCTTCATTTAAGGTGGTTACGGAATTTTGCATATAGAAAGCCATATTAGAGCTAACGAGTTTATAAAATATTAATAGGGATGGTAGGTGTCATTACAGTGGATAATACTTATTTAACAGATGTGTTTAATCAATATAAATTACGCGAAAATTTACTGTATCAAACTTGGTTTATCAAAAGTGAAAAACGTTTGAAAGCGTTTAAAAAAGTTAGGAAATACGTACAAGTACTTATCAAACATGTCAATAACGGAACGTTCCCAACAGATTTTAAAAATTCAGCCCTAGAGGACATAATGAATGTAATTGCAGAACAAACAGAAATTTTTAAAGGAGCCAAGCATGCATTTATGTGGAAACCTAAATTGAGAATTCCGGATATTTATGAAAATAGGGAAAATCAGTTAGCTTTTTCACTTTGTCTTGATCAAATTCTTAAAGCTAATCAAGAAATTAAAATGTTATTTGCTGTAAATATTCTAGCAGAAAAGAAAATCAGAGGGCTTGGTCCAGCTGTCGCAAACATTTTATATTTTCTAGAACCTACCATTTTCCCTCCTTTTAACACAGCTATTGTAAATGGATATAATTATCTTACGGGCTCGAAAATTCGCTTAGGTAAATGGGAGGACTATTTTAAACTCCGTGATGGTATGATTGAACTCAACTGCTTAGGAGGACTTTTTTCGAAAGATTTGGGTGCTATCTCAGCTTTTTTATTTGATATTGGGAAACTAAATTATATTGTTCGCGAAAATGAAGAAGAGTATGTCAGAATTTCAGAAAGTAACACCCAGAAATTAATAAAACAGAAGTTGGAAAAAGAGGATGGCAAAAATGTGCACCAAAAAATCCAATATATCTTAGCTACTTTAGGTAATGAGATAGGTTATCATGCTTGGATTGCCTCAAACGATCATAATAGAATTGTAGATGGGAATCGCTTAGGAGATGTGTCTATACCTCTATTACCAGAAACAATCTATCAATTACCAAATCCGTTAAGTAGGACGATTGGTTTGATTGATGTTATTTGGTTTTCAAAAAATGGGGAACCGATATGTGCTTTTGAGGTTGAAAAATCGACGTCAATAATTTCTGGGATGAATCGAATGGATGATTTGTATTCGATTCATCAAGAAAATTTGATGATGTATATTGTCTCACCGGATCAACGTGAAGAGGAGATACGAGCACAATTTAATAGACCACATTATATGCGTAATCAAAATTTGCATGATCACTTACGATACATTCTATTTACAGATTTAGAGAAACATGCTAATTTTATGAAGAAATTTGGCAAAGATTTTACAATTTTAGCCCCGATATCTCATTATCCAAGTGGTGAACTAGTTCGGTAGTTATTCTGGACAAAGAAGTTGAAATTAATACGGTTAATTGTAGTATAAATAAGCATTTGGGCAGAATTGGAAATCAATCTTCCCTTTTTTTACGAGTAGCTTCCACATTTATAATGGCGCTCATTGCTATTGAATGTCTTAGCAACGTCCAGAAGAAAATCATCATATTAATGCTGCCCATGCTTCTATTTTAGTAACTTTTCGTTGAAGAAAATTGCGGATAGAGTGAATACTATCTATTCATAACCTAGAAATGTTATCTAAAAAGGTATTTTCCTTATATTCATCGAAGATAATGGTTCTATTTGCACTTAAAAAAGAAACAATAAATCTTACTTCTAGAATCCCCTGGTGTATGGACTACCCTATACACCAGGGGATGTTATGTACTCTTGGTGGAATGCAACGAGTGGATGGAATGATGAGGATCATTTTCTTTGGTGTCAGAAATACATAAAGAAAGATTATAAACCACGCATGCCTTATTCGTTTTATAAAGAGTAAAGTTAGACTAAATATTTTGAGAGAATCAATTCTATTCTGAACCATGAATTTAGTGAATTTTAAAGGGACTGTGACATAAGTCCATAGAAGAAAACCGCAAGAAATGACGAGAAAGCGTTCATTTCTTGCGGTTTTTTGGGTAAAATAAAAAGGAGCACCGGTTCCCGCCAATGCACCATCATTTAATCCTGAAAGGACTAAACAAAATGTATACTAATTATAACATGAATCAACTCACTTTGGATCTATCTACTTCATTTTCTCCAAAAGAAAATCATGTCGCCGTTTTTATCCATGAACTGGTCGAAGCGCTTCAGATTAATGACCCCTATCTTTTTGGTCGACCAAGAGAATATGATTTAGGTGCCATGATGAAGGTGGTTCTTTTTGCGTATACGCGAGAAACCTTTACAAGTCGCAAGATTGAACGCTTAGCTGAAGAAAACCTATATGCTCGCTGGTTGACGCAAGAACGGGTTCCGACTTATCGAACTATCGCCCGTTTTTGTGTATCCAACGATGTACAGGAGTTGACCAATAAAGGTTTAGATCAGTTGACAGAGTATCTGCGTGCACGGAATCTGATTGATGATGCGTTGTTTATTGACGGGACCAAAATCTTGGCGGATGCGAATAAATACAGCTTTGTCTGGAAGAAAAATACGATCCGGTTCGATCAAATGAATCGCGAAAAATTGCTTACTATGATGACGGAACTAAAAGAAGCATATGCCCTGAAACAGATTCCCGAAGGGACGACCTTGACCGTAGACATGATAGATGAACTGTTAACACGGATGGAACTGCGTCTGGATGAACTAGAAAATGAAGTTGAGGCAACGAAACGTCTTTCGCCAAATCCAGCGAAACAACAACGGCGAACGTTGAAAAGCCAAGTACGCAAACTAAATGCAAAGTGAGAAAAACTTCTGGAACATCAAACGCAGTTTTCTATTTATGGGACTAGAAACAGTTATTCAAAAACCGATCATGATGCGACATTTATGCGCGTAAAAGAAGACCACATGAAAAATGGCCAACTTAAACCTGCGTATAACCTGCAGATCGCTACATGTAATCAATTTGTGCTCGGCTACGATGTCTTTCAAAACCCAACAGACACTAAAACACTGAAACCATTACTGGAAAAAATGAAGACTGCACAAAAGTCCCCTCATTATTTGGTCGCCGATGCAGGTTATGGTTCAGAAAGCAATTACCGCTATATAGAAGATGAACTTCCTCAGCATACTGCACTGATTCCTTATGGAACGATGTTTAAAGAACAAAGTAAGAAATGGCAGACAGATGACCGGAAAGTAATGAATTGGGTTTACGAGCCCAATGAGGACTTTTACATCGACCCCAAAGGGGTACGATTCAATTTTCATGCCTACCGTCAACGAACAGATGCGGATGGCTTTGTCCGAGATTTTAAAGAATACCAAGCAGAAAAAACGGATGCGAACCAAGCGCTCATTCCTGAAGCCTTAACCCCAAAGGGGAATCGTAGAAAGATCACTGTAAATCCGTCTTGGGAGTATCATAAAGAAAAACAAAAAGAACGGTTATCAACGCCTGACATTCAAAAAATATATGGGCGGAGAAAAGTCGACGTGGAAACAGTCTTCAGATTTATGCAGGCTTGTTCGGGCTTCACTCGCTACACGGTTCGAGGCTTAGAGAAAGTCAGAAAACAGACGGGTTTACTCATTACGGCAATCAATATGATGAAATTGACAAAAATAGGAACTTGAACTACTCAAAATGAATAAAAAAACAAGAAGCACTCGAAAAATCTCATGATTTCCAAGTGCTCCTTGTTTTTTGGAGAGCGTAACTAGGTAACTTATGTCACGCCTCCTTTAACTTATTTTAACCTTGACTTCAAATCGCTTAGTTCACTACTTAAGATATCATTTTGCTCTTTTAAATTTTCAAGATCCTGTTTCAATTGTTCGTCATCTTTTTCATTATGCGATCCTGAGTGCATACCCCTCATCATAAATATCATCATTATCGGACATAATAAAAGTAATAACCACTGCATTGTCATCGCTCCTTAACTAAGTTCTTTAGAGTAGCAACTTCTTCTTTTAATTGCTCAGTTTGGATTTTTAAACTTGCTATATCATTTTCGGAACCAGTGTGTTTTGAATGATCTTCTCCATGCATATGATGATGCCCAGCATGTCCGTGCCCTTTATGCATAAACATCATTGAGATAGGGCAAATTAGTAGTAATAGTAGTGGTAAGAGATTAAGTAATGCTTCCATGTAAATCTTCCTCCTTAGATTTTTTGAGATAGATGTAAGTTAATATAGAGCCAATTAATAGGACTATGGACAGGACTTGAGCCATTCTCAAGTTTGCTGTTAGCATTAAACTGTCGGTCCGTAATCCTTCAATCCAGAATCTCCCGACGGAATATAGTGAAACATAAATTAAAAATATTTGCCCAAAGAACATTCTATTTCTAGACACCAGAAGCAAAATAATGAGTACTCCTATATTCCATAAAGACTCATATAAAAAAGTCGGATGATGGTAGGCCCCATCAATATACATTTGATCAATTATGAAAGATGGGAGTTTCAGAGATTGCAGGAACTCTATGTCTACAATTTCTCCATAGGCCTCTTGATTCATAAAATTTCCCCATCGTCCAATGATTTGTCCAATTACTATACTGGGAGCAACTACGTCAGCAACATTCCAAAAAGAAAGATTTTTCTTCTTGCAATAAATAACCCCTGTCAATACAGCACCAATTAATCCACCATGTATTGCTAGACCACCTTCCCAAATTTTTAAGATACTTAAAGGATCATCAATGTACAAAGGTAATTCAAAAAGTACATAGTATAATCTGGCCGATATAATAGAAACTGGCAATCCATATAACAACAGATCAACAATTGTATCCTCAGGCAATGCCGCACGCTTTGCTCTTCTATTAGCAACAAAATATCCGATTATGATCCCAAACACTATGAAAATGGCATACCAATAAATAGTAAATGGACCAAACGAAATAAATACTCTGTCGTAGGGTTCTCTCAAATTCTTCCCTCCTTCCTAATGAACTTGTTTTGACTATAGCAGGCTATTATGGAAATTTTATGTAGACTTTTTGACAGATACATTGGTACACATTTTCTACACAAGTTTTTTTATCATTATATTAAAAGGAGTGATCTAATATAAATATTAATTTAATGAAAAAAAGCATGCTATTTCTATTATTTTTTGTCTTTGCTTTATCCCTCGCGATTACATTGACAAGCAACTTCCCTGGTTTGCTCAAAATCAATTTATTCTTTCAAAGCGATATAAATTTTCAAAACTGGAGTAGATCTCAAGTTAATCAAGATTTTAGAAATTTAATGGGCTATTTAAATAATCCTTTTCAAAAAGAATTGGTTTTTGATAATCTATACGTCTCAGATCGCGGTATAAACCATTTTAAAGATGTTAAATTTTTGTTCCAGCTTAACTATTCATTGCTTCTTTCTACGAGTAGCGTTCTTTTATACCTAAACAGGAAAAAATTAGTAACGCGTGATCAAGTCAGAGAAATCACTAGTTTAATCAAGTGGATGATAATATCAGTCTGTGTAATGGCACTTCTGTTTTTTGATAAAGCATTTGTGCTTTTTCATCAAGTATTTTTTGACAATGATGATTGGATGTTTGACTATCGTACAGATCCAATTATCAGTTTTTTACCGGAAACATTTTTCTTTTTATGCTTTTTATTAATTGTAACTATAAGTGTTTCTACTTTGACAACAATTCATCATTTGTTTAATAAAGAAGAACGTACTTTATGAATAGCCGGGAGCGTCAATAATTTTGTGTAAATAACTCGTC
>NZ_KV815635.1:0-376 GCF_001814285.1 Enterococcus sp. HMSC076E04
ACGATTGAAGGGTATAACATCAAAAACAGTTATACACCGGATAAAACTAGTCTAAGCGCTACTAAAGTATGGGATGATGGAAATAACCAAGATGGGCTACGACCTCAAAGTATCCAAGTTCAGTTATATGCTAATAACCAAAAAATAGGCGAAGCAGTAGAACTGAGCGAGGAGAATCACTGGACGACCACATGGAACGAATTGGCAGAAAAGGCGAAAGGTCAAGCTATCACTTATCGAGTGGAAGAGTTGACCAAAGTAGCTGGCTATACCAATGAAGTTAAACAAACAGATGATGGAAACATCATTATTACCAATACCCATGTGCCAGAAACCAAAGAGGTCTCAGGACAAAAAACATGGGAAGACAATGAGA
>NZ_KV815636.1:0-487 GCF_001814285.1 Enterococcus sp. HMSC076E04
AGAACCATTTACACAAAATTATTGACGCTCCCGTACTTAGAAAAGGACGACTTACTTATATATATATAAAGAAAATACATTGTTTTTTATTTATAAATTCATTTCGTTATTTTTTTGATATAATTTATATAAAAAATATGGAGGATTACAATGGCTTATAAGAACAGTCAGGTAACATATAAAGAATTAGCTCAATTGACGTTAAAAGTGGGAAAACATTGTTTAAAAAAAGAGGAAGGGAAGGAATATATCCGTAAAACAAAATTAACCTCAGATGGTCATAATGATAAAATATATAAGCAATTTCAAACTGTGTTACTCAGTCTCTCCCTTTCAAAAAAGGTGCGGTGGTATTTAAACCAACAAGGTAGCTATAAGAATTTTGATCAGGTAACATATGAAGAATTTTTGAATCGTAAAATGAAGCATCCGTTCAATACTTTTTTTCTACAACTTGGAATGGCAACAGTTTTTTTGACAAATTTTA
>NZ_KV815637.1:0-563 GCF_001814285.1 Enterococcus sp. HMSC076E04
ATGATGTCGTAGGTTCGAGTCCTACTGCCGGAGTTCTCATTTTGAGAAAGAGTATTGAGCTTCTTTCACTCTGGAGAGTTGTCCGAGAGGCCGAAGGAGCATGATTGGAAATCATGTAGATGGTGCAAACTGTCTCAAGGGTTCGAATCCCTTACTCTCCGTAACAAGTTTACCTGGCCCGTTGGTCAAGCGGTTAAGACACCGCCCTTTCACGGCGGTAACACGGGTTCGAATCCCGTACGGGTCATTTTAATTGAATGTTGGAGGTTTAGCTCAGCTGGGAGAGCATCTGCCTTACAAGCAGAGGGTCAGCGGTTCGATCCCGTTAACCTCCATAATGAACTGGTTCCGTGGTGTAGGGGTTAACATGCCTGCCTGTCACGCAGGAGATCGCGGGTTCGATTCCCGTCGGAACCGTCGTTCTTGTTATTCAATTAATAATTTTAAAATATGGCGCGGTAGCTCAGTTGGTAGAGCAACGGATTGAAGCTCCGTGTGTCGGCAGTTCGATTCTGTCCCGCGCCACCATGGAGGAGTAGCGAAGTGGCTAAACGCGACGGACT
>NZ_KV815637.1:663-1214 GCF_001814285.1 Enterococcus sp. HMSC076E04
GGGTTCAGTGGTTCGAATCCACTCTCCTCCATTTTATAGGGGCATAGTTTAAAGGTAGAACAGCGGTCTCCAAAACCGTTAGTGTGGGTTCAATTCCTGCTGCCCCTGCCATGGCGAATGTGGCGAAGTGGTTAACGCACCGGATTGTGGCTCCGGCATTCGTGGGTTCGATTCCCATCATTCGCCCTTTTTATTCTTGGGGTATAGCCAAGCGGTAAGGCAAGGGACTTTGACTCCCTCATGCGTTGGTTCGAATCCAGCTACCCCAGTTTCTATAATTTATTCTTTATTTTATAGATTGATAATAGTATAATGGCGGTATAGCCAAGTGGTAAGGCAGAGGTCTGCAAAACCTTCATCACCGGTTCAAATCCGGTTACCGCCTTAGTACTAATAAATCAACTTGCCGGCGTGGCGGAATTGGCAGACGCGCTGGACTCAAAATCCAGTGCCCGTTGAGGGCGTGCCGGTTCGACCCCGGCCGCCGGTATTGACTAAGATGTCTTCATCTTAGTTTTTTATTGAGAAATTAAATAACATCTTTTATGATG
>NZ_KV815638.1:0-94410 GCF_001814285.1 Enterococcus sp. HMSC076E04
TCGTTCCTATCAACGCTTGCCTGCTTCCCCAAAGACCTAAAGCGTAGATAATTAGTGGTGCGCTGAATACTAATGCTCTATTAAATTTTCCCATCCGCTTGCCTCCTTAAGATTTCCGAAAAATTTGTTTCTAAAAATTCAAGTGTTTTACTTCTTAAAAATAGATATGTGTCTCTTCCTTCAACTGGATAATAGACAAATCCATTTTTGTTTTTCTCGATATCGATAATATCTCTATATTTTGGGTTCTTTAAAACTTTAGAAGTAAACCAATCATATTTTCTGTTAATCCGTTCTAGTACTTCTGGCAACGTCATCCATCTACCAGTATCATCAGCTTTTTTTAACTCCTCATAATCCACTTGGGATATAATTACATAGCCTTCTGGAACTGGGATTTTCGCTTCTAGATATTGCATTAGCTGTCCCTCCTATTAAATACCTAATATTTTTTTTACAGTTTCTATGTGTTCTTGAGCTTTTTTACCATCACGATTGCCGTTTAGAATATCTGATAAATAAGCTCCTGAAATACCAACAAGCGCAGCTAGTTCTTTGAAAGTCATTCTTCTTTTTCTCATCTCCGCTCGAATTTTTAAGTCTAAATTCTCAGACATAAAAATAGCTCCTTTCTAAACAAATAATTTGTAAGCTAAAAAATTAGCTAAATCGTTGACACCTATTAGCTTTTAAGCTATTATGAATACATAGTTAAATAAGACTTATAAAAAGCCTCTAAAATAACATTTCTAAGTTTGGCGACCGAGAGAATGTTTTAAATTAGTAGAGTTTTTTGTTGCTCTTATTTAGCTAACAATTTAGCTTACGAATTAAATATACTAGCTTAAAAGCTAATTATCAACCAAAAATATAACTTTTAAGCTATTTATTTTCTTTTCAGCTTTGAAAGGTTGATAATAATGAGTTTAGTTACTAAGATTAAAGAATTAGCAGACGAAAAGCACGTGACTATAGCAGAAGTAGAAAGACAGGTGGGCATCTCTAATGGACAAATAAGAAGATGGGATAAAGCCTCGCCAAAATCTGAGAACTTAAAGAAAGTTGCTGATTATTTTGGTGTCACAACTGATTATTTATTGGGAAATAATAATGTTCCCAAATGGGCTACAAAAGAGGAAGTGGTTGAACTTGATAAACTACTAGATTCAAATGTTAATATGTCTTATGGTGGGGAAACATTGACACCCGAACAAATACAGCGCGTAAAAGATATCCTGATAGCGACTTTCTGGGATATTGTGAAAGAAGACAAAGAAAAAGGCAAAAAGATGTGAGCTTATGGAGATGGATACGATTAATTTAGTCGAGGAATTGAAGCGGAAATACCAGTCCGCTAATCCTTTCTATATTTGTAAAAAGATGGGCATTAAAATTCAATACGTTCCTTTTATCGAAAATCCCAAAGGGCAGTTTCAAGAAATTAGAGATCGTGCAATAATCTTTTTAAATGATGAACTGCGAGACTCTGAGGAAAGATTCTACATTTGCGCTCACGAATTAGGTCACGCTATTTTTCATCGTGGCTTATCTAGCTATTACGTATCAACAAGAACATCTAGAAGCAAATCTGAAAGCGAAGCTAATTGTTTTGCTGCTAATCTCATTGTTTCTCTATACAAAGAAGACAACGATCAATATCCTAGAAAAATCGAGGAATTAAAAAATCTTTACGGACTACCAGAAAGCGCTTATCGTTTTCTTATATAAAAAAAGCCCGTGCTGCAACACGGACTAGAAACCTTATTTCTAAGATTCTCCAGTAAAATCATACCATAAAAATGAGGAGTTAAAAATGGATTTGGAGAAAGAGCGGATAAAAATAAATTGTAATTTTTGTAAGAAAGACTTTATTTTAACTTTCAACACAACCCAATGCCCTAATTGTGGAGGAAAATTTTCTCCTGAAGAAGTACATCAAGTTTTTTACAACTATGAATCAAGATTAGCAAATTCTAAACTATACAGAGCCGGAGAAAAGATGCAGAAATCTGGTGAACGTATAGAAAAAACTGGAAGTTTCATCTCGCAAATTGGTTGTTTTATATTTATGTTGCCATTGGGTTTATTTTGCATTTGGTTCATAATGAATATGTTTAAATAAAAAACACGCCCCTCCCTCGCCAAAGTTCGTGGACGTGTTAAAAACAAACCTACACAATAGGCTTCTTTACAGTGCCTATTGTATCAGAGAAAGAGAGTAGATTCAATTATGGCAAGATTAGTCAAACGTGGAAATAGTTGGCAATACGAAATTTCATACAAAAAAGATGACGGAAAATACACGAAGATAAGAAAATCAGGATTTAAGACAAAAGGCGAAGCAAAAGATGCCGCCAACGAATTAGAATATAACTTGAACAAAGGCCTTAAAGGGGATCGCAAAAATCTATTATTATCAGATTACTTTGAGGATTGGATGCAACTTTATAAAGAAGGAACAGTATCTCCTATCACTTATAGAAAATACGAAGATACGTTAATGAACATAAAGAAATATATGCCAGCAGTGTTGATTTCTGATTTAGATAGAGTTGGATATCAACGCTTTTTAAATAAGTATGCTAAAGACCATGTAAAGTCTACCGTTATTAAGTTCAATAACCATATTAGATCGTCGCTGAAAGATGCCGTAGAAGAAGGATTAATTCCGTTTGATCCAACTAGAAAAGCAGTAATCAAAGGAAAAAATTCATTGAAGCCAAAAGAAGATAAATATTTAGATTATGATCAATTTAAATCTTTAATGAAACTCGTAGAAGAAAACCTTTCTGCGCAGTACTCTTCTCCTATGCTCGTGTTAGTTGCTGGTGCTACTGGAATGCGATTTGCTGAACTTCTAGGATTAACATGGGAAGATATCGATTTCGAAGATCAAATCATCACTATTAATAAAACATGGAATTATAAATTAAATGAATGGGGAAAAACAAAAAACGAAACCTCAAATAGGAAAATTTCCATTGATAAACATACGATTAATCTCTTAAAAAAGTTTAAAATCAATCAAAAAGAATTATTCGAGAAGTTTGAAGTTAAAAACCCTCATAATTTTGTTTTTTTCAACTTAAAAAATGGATTAGTTTCATCAAATGCCGTCAGCAAATATTTGCGCAAAAAATTAAAAGAATTAGGGATTGAAAAGCAATTTACTTTGCATGGACTAAGGCATACACATGCATCTATTTTACTTTATCAAGGAGTAAATATACTTAGTGTATCGAAACGTTTAGGACATAGCAGTTTAGAAACCACAATGTCTACTTACCTTCATATTGTTCGAGAGCTTGAAGATCAGGATAAAGAAAAAATCAATGCTGTGTTCGATAGTTTATATAAAAATGATAACTAGTTTGGCACATTTTTGGCACAAATATAAAACAAACCCCAGTATCACAAAGGATGCAGGGGTTATTTGTACGTTCCTGACTGGAATTGAACCAGCGACCTATCGCTTAGGAGGCGATTGCTCTATCCTACTGAGCTACAGGAACAATTTCAATAAATCAATTGTAGCTTGTTTGTTTTTTACTTGCAAGCTTATCTGCTAAAAAAATCAGCTTGTAAGTTAGGCAAATCGTTTCCACTAGCTCTTAACAGATGATAAACTAGGAGTAGAATGAAATAATACAGGGAGGTTCTTTCCAATGAATGATAAGCCAAAAGAAAAAGTATATGCCGAACGCTTAGATTCATCTAAAAAAAATCGGGAAAAGATTACGAAAGAAGCAATCCAAGACCACAAAAAAGAAAACCCTAAAACAAAAGAAAACAAAAAATTCAAATTTACGAAAAAAGAGGATTTACTTTAACATTTTCCTTCAAATGCCAAACGAAAAAACAAAAGGGTGGTGACAAAAATATTGTCATCACCCTTTTTTTATCAAAAATAGTCATTAAGGATTGGCTGTTGCTGTGGCAAGATCGAGCTTAACGTTTCTTCATATTCTTTTGCCACCTGTATCCTCTCTTGGAATACCAGCTCTTCAACTTTACGATATCCTAATAATAGCTGTGTGATATGTTGGATACTTCCGCGAACGATCGGTAATGCTGTTTGTTCTACTTTTGAGAGATGGTTTTTTCCATTTTTGATCATTACTTCCACGATTCCTTCATTCCATTTTGCATACTGATCTTCTTCTATCTGAAGGGCAAAGGCAGCTTGTTTCTTTCTAAATGGATATTTTTCCAAAAACAAAGAAATATCTACGATCCTCGCCATCATATAAGGTGTGATCGTTACAGAAGCAAATGGATTTGCTAATAGATAATTTTGATCATTGCCACCGTAGCCACATGAATATTCAAATGTTTCAAAAGCACCGTTATGGGAACTTACAAAGCGGACAAGACTGCAAAAGGTATCATGATTCAAAAATCCCCATTCCACAATAATAAAGGAAGACGCTGCAAGCTGGTAAACGACATAGCCCGTTGCTTCCCCAGTCTCATCAAAATACAAAGCAAACTGGTAATTACCTTTTTGCTTGAATTTATACGTATACCACCAGTCTTCGCGCTTCAGACCAGCTCGTTGGTTTTCAGGCATCTGTTCATAAATTCGTTTGATTGCAGCTTTTGCATCTTCGAAATTCATACGCTTCATCTTGCCAGATTTTTTTTTGGTAAACGGCACGTCACGACTGTTTAGTTGATACCTGATTTTATCAAACGATTGTTCATAGCCATAGCGCCGATAGAAGAGATAGGAGAATGGCGCCAGATAAGATAAGCTTACTTTACGATCACGGCAATCTTCAAGGATCTTTTCCATGATCTGATTGATTCCGCCTTGTCCCCTTGCTTCAGGATAAGAAGCAACATAGCCAATACCGGCCATTAAATACTCTTGTCCGTAAAAATTCACTGGAAAAGGAGTCGCCATGACTTGACTTGTTAGCCGATCCTCCTCATCAAAAAAACCGTAATTCCAGGAATTCTCCGCAAGTGTACGAAAACGTTCTCTCCTTTCAGGTGTATCTGCCCCATTAAATGCATATGTGGCTAAAGCAAACATTTCCTCAATCGAAGATCCCCCTAGCTCTCTTACTTGTTTTGTCATTTTGCTGCCCCTTCCTACAAAAAAACTAGTGAGGAATCTCAGGAAAGACCTCGCTCCCTCTGAAAAATCTCTTCTAGCTTACTTCATTTTTCAATAACTAAATAGTACCATTTTTTCACTGGTTTAATACGTTGCTTCGATCATCTCTAGCATTTTTTTGAAACGTCTCCGCTTAAAGTACATCAAGATTGTTCCTAAAAGCATATCATTCAACTTTTGAAGCATGCCATAAGACTCCATTTTTTCTGTGTAATGAACCTCACAGGTCGAATCGTCTACTGGTTTGATTTGATAATGAACAACGAATTCATTCTTCGTTGTCGATGTACGAAACTTATAAGACTGGTTTTCAATGACTTCTTCGATTTTTATACGAGCCCGGTTATTTTGCGAGAATTGTTTGACGTACTCCAAATTTTTCAGCTGTTTTCTGGTCACTGATTTGCCGGTCGCTTTACGTACATCGAAAAGAACAGAATCCATAACTTTATCGTAAAAAAACGACGCTGGAATATTTAATTTTTTTGTGATTTCCATTAGTTATTTTTCTCCTTTGCTTCTTCTCTTTTTTTCCCCTTCATGAAGAAGTAGATTCCTAATCCTGTTAGGAAAAGACCCGTGACCATACTATACAAATCATACCTTTGCGAATGTGGATTCAAACTATACAATACGATCAAAGAACCAATACTACATAAAAATAAACCGTTTTTTATCATATCAACCATCCTATCTTTTTGAACCATTTTCTTAAACAGCTGTTGACTGAAAATAAAGGACTGTTCCCCAAGGCTGTGCTTTGATTAGTTCCTTTGCTTTTTTAGCCGCAGCTTCCGGATCTTCTGCACTTGTTTCAAAGAACATTTTGATTCCTTGTTTTTCTTTAAACGTAAATGTCATTCCTTCTTCATTGTATCCTTCTAACAATTCTTTGATTGCATCTTGTTGCATTGCACTGGCAATTGAAATCATTTCAGTTCCTCCTCGAAAATTCATTATGAGGAACGAAACTTAAAGCGTCCCGCTCCTCAGATTCATCTTATTGTTGTTCGCCTGCGGCAGGGTCCATTTTGTTTGCAGAAATGACAAACGGTGCCCAAATCAAGAAAGTCACGACCATACATACCAACGTTACGATTGGTGCTCGCCAATCCGCTCCTGTTGCTAAGAATGACAATAAGAACGGCGGTACTACCCATGTAACTTGTTGCGAAACTGGTGCTACAAGTCCAAAGTAAGTTGCTAACCAACCGATAGCTGTCGCAACTACTGGAGCAATCAAGAATGGGATGAACATGATGGCATTCAATACGATCGGCAGACCAAACATCACTGGCTCGTTGATATTGAAAATACCAGGTCCAATGGATAATTTAGCTACTGTTAAATAATCCGCTCGTTTAGAGAAAATCAAGATAGCTATCAGTAAGACGATCGTTCCACCTGATCCGCCAAACCATGCAAAAGCATCGAACGATCCACGGACCCACATATAAGCTTTTCCATCTTCGATTGCGTCTAACACGGCTGGTGTACCAGTTTTTCCGTTATAACCTTTTTGGAAAATATCAATATTGATTAGTTGTGCTTGTCCCCAGATTCCCTCTAGCACTGGTGCCAATACATTTGGTCCATGAATACCAAAGAACCAGAATACTTGAACAAACACTGTGACGATCAATACTGCTCCCAACCCTTGGGATAATCCTAGGAATGGTTCTGCAATATATTTTTGCACCAAATCGATGATTAGTTGCCCATCAGCTACACGACCTACGATATAATTGATAATAGCAATGACGTATAAAGCGATCGTCGCTGGTAAAATGGCTGCAAATGCTTTAGATACTGCTGGTGGTACTGAATCAGGCATTTTGATCGTAATGTTAGCAAGCATCAATTTACAAAAAATAATGACTGAAATTGCCCCCATGATCATAACTGTAAAATAAGCGTTTCCATTCAAATGATCTAGTTTCAGCCAACCCCATAATCCAACTGACAGTGTGCCATCTGCAATCGTTGCACCAATCTCAGAACTATTGATTGCATCTGCGACATTTGAAGGGACATTCACATCTAATGCTGCTGATAATGCTGGACCAAAGGAAATACCTTGAATCAAGGTAGCTAGACCAACGATCCCCCCAGCTAGATCATTTACTCCATAAGCTCGGGCAAGATTATACCCCCAAGAAAAGGCAAAAATCAATCCGGCGATTGCTAGTGTACCGTTCCAGACAAAACCATTGATTCCGATGATGACATTCAATACGGCAAAGATTCCTTTGTCTGCTGCTAAACTGTCAGCGTAGGTACTGTTAAACTGTTGCGGTAAATCTCGAATAATTGCATTGATCATTACAGCGACTGATCCCGCCATTGTTGCGGGCAGTGTGCCGATAAAAGCATCACGCAAAGCAACTAAATGTTTTTGCGCTCCGATTTTTGCGGCAACCGGCAGGATGTATTTCTCCATCCAACTTGTTAGTCCGTTCATTTTTTACTTCCTCCTATAAGTTTTTTATATAAAGAGAGTTCTCTTTATAACAAAATAAAAAATCCGTTCAAAAATTTTTCTTCTTCCGTTCAAAAAAGAAGTTGTATTTATTCGCTGTATACGCGACGATAAAGTTCGATGATTTCTTTTGCTAAATCAGTAAACGCAATAGACGTCATTAAATGATCTTGACTATGAACATTCAATAACGTCACTTGCATATGATTTCCTTGTGCTTCTTGTGTCAACATGTCTGTTTGTGCATGATGTGCTTGTATAAGTGATTCTTCTGCATCAGCGATTTTTCTATCCGCTAACTCGAAATCACCGATTTTAGCAGCCGCAATCGCTTCCATTGCGTCGCTCTTTGCATTACCGCCAAACATGATGAGTCCCATGATGGCTTCTAGATTTTGTTGATCTTCCACGTTGTTATCCCCCAACTGCATACTTGATTTATTTCATTAGATTTTCTGCTTGTGCAAGTACTTTTTCTCCATTCATCATGCCATAGTCCTGCATATTGATGACATCTAACGGAATACCTTTAGGCGCAAGTTTTTGTTCGAATTGAGCTTTCATGAAACGTACTTGAGGACCTAATAATAAAACATCGACATTCTTAGATTCTAAATTATTATCTGCATCTGAGGCAGAAACAGCAAAAATATCAGCTTCCATTCCTTTTTCTTCCGCTGCTTTTTGCATTTTTGTGACCAATAAACTCGTACTCATCCCTGCTGAACAAACTAACATAATTGTTTTTTTTGCCATTTTTAACACTCCTTTTATTGTTTTTACACTTTTATATAATGCAAGAAGCATGCCAAGAAAAAAAGAGCTAAAATAGCGTTTTCATGCTTTTTAGCTCTTTTATATAGTGCGCACACTGATATCCAGTGTGTAAACAGTATGATTAGTGTGTTTATTTTTTTATTTTGTTTTCAAGAAACATTTGTGTAAGAAACGCGATATCATCTTCTGAAATTTTTACCTGATATTTCCGTTCCAGTGCCATCAAGTTTGCTCGAATGATATCCATTTCCAAACGGTAAATTTTTGAGAAAATAGATAGTTTCTCAAATTGCCGATGCGTTTCTTTTTTGATCAATCCGTCTAGCATGAAGGCTAAATGGATGACAATTCCAGTATCTACTCCTGGTTCTACGATAATCGACAAATCTGTCTGGATCTGCTGAACTGTTTTTTGCAATGAGCGGATCAATTCATCAATAGAAAAGACATCACTTAATGATCCTGAAAGCGAATCAACAATTTTAGCTGTTGGAATCTCATCATCAGCTATACGCTTTAAAACATTCAATTTTTCATCATCAAAAACGTCATAGGCGGAAAAAAATGGGATATTTTGATAATCAACGTCAACCGTTCCTGCAATTGCTTTGATCTCGTATTCTTCCAATAAGGCATCAATGTGTTTTTTGAATGATTCGCGTTCTAAAAACTGCATCTGGATCAGTTCTACTTTGTCTTGATTAATCACCGGCATAATCCGTTGATACAATTTGGCAGCTACTCCCTCACCAGTAAAACATGTCACGATGACGGCTTTTTTACGCTGTAAAGTTTCAGATTTTTCCGCTTTGAACTGATCACGTACGATTGATTCAAAGGAGAGCTGAATATTTTGATAGATTTCTTCTAAGCTTCTTCCAACACTTGCCATCCGTATCGCTTCTATCACAATCATCGTACTTGTCATTGTGATAGCTTTCGTCCGAATGCCAGTCTCTTCATAAATCAAATCACTGAAGGTGTTTAATGATCCCATATCTGTTAACAAAAGCAAGCCATTCGTCAAATGCCCCTGATAATTTTTGACATATTGTAGGACCTCTTCATACATTGTTTGAACTTCCATAACCAGTGGCATATTAAAAGCTTTCCCTACTTTTGTTCCTAATAGTTCTTGCGCCATCTCCAACATACTTGAAGCGGTCTGTCTGCCGTGCATCAGTACAAGAACATCTACTTTGTTTTCTTTAACGGGCTCACTTTCTCCTAAATTGATAGAAAGAAACATACTGATAAAGCCAATTTCATCAAAAGGAATCTCGACTTGTTCTTCTTCTTCAATGATTGTCGAAAGATCGATTGCTACCTGGAATTCCCTCTTAAAATTTTTTCGTACGTTATTCAAATCTGGATGGACAATCATATGTCCTTCTCTCACACGATCCAATGTACTTTGCAAATGCAAAGCAAAAGCAAAACGAGCTTTTTCATTATAAATACGGTCTAACCGTTTTTCAGCCACATCATACAATTGATTGGTTAACCGCCAGATTTCATCTGGCAAAAGATCTTTCGGGATTGAACTTTTAGTCAATTCTTTGACATATGTCTGAAAATAAGCATCTACATCTTTTGAAATGAGCGTCTCCAAATCGATGTTCTCCACACCGGTTTCAGAAAGAGAAGTAACTTTTTCCTCAATATCGTTGTAGACTTGCATGTTTCTTTCTGGATCTTGTGACCAGACGACATCAGCAAACCCTGGTTCAAATGTCAAATACTGGCTCTTACTGTCCATGAATCGGTCGAGGCGTTCTGGTATTTCCTTGATTTTCAGTAGTCCTTTTTGTACTTGAAGGGAAAGTTCTTCTTTTCGAATGATCAGCTTTTTCTCATGATGCGTTCGGTAATGTAAAAAAGATTTTGCACAGACTAATTTCAGGTCTCGTTTCACTTGACCGATATTCCCTTCCGCATCATAAAGCATGAAGGCAAGAATCGCTTCTTTTTCGATATCGATACGTTGATTCAAACGGTTCGCTTCTTGTTTGATAAAAAGAGAGATGATCTCATAACGCTCATCCAATGAACGCGAAGCAAGGTTTGGCAAGGTGATAGCCATAGGGATCCGTCGGTTGAAGGTAGTCAAGAAGCTTTCTGAAGATTCAGTCGTTGCCCCAATGATCTGAACTGATGCTTCATGTACTTGTGCACTTTCTCCAAGTGGACGATAGATACCTTTATCGATGAAAGTAAACAGCATTTCCTGCCCTTCCGGTGGTAAACGGTGGATCTCATCTAAAAACAATATACCGCCGTCTGCTTTGGCGATTAGACCAGGACTGTCTTGCGCTGCTCCTGTGTAAGCCCCTTTTTTGACCCCAAAGATGTGTCCAAAGAGCAGTTGGGGATTTTGAGCATAATCCGCACAATTGAAAGAAACAAATGGCGCATCGGCTGAAAGCATTTCAGATTCGATTGCAAAATGATACATACATTCCGCAAACATCGACTTCCCTGTACCAGTTTCTCCAAAAATAATGGTATGCAGCCCCCGCGGCGGATAAAGAATCGCTGCTTTTGCCTGCTGTATGCTGACTTTTAAAGAATCATTTTCTCCAACGAGCGTTTCAAAAGTCACTTGCGTAGAAGAGTCGACATGTACTTCATCAGATTTTGATTTTTCCGTTGGCAAGGAGTAAACGACTGGTCGGCCAGCGGTTTTTACAATATGATGAGCCTTATACAGTTCGCTTAAATATCGGCTTGCATTGCTTCGATCAATATTCAAGCGCTCAGCTACATCACTTGCTGTCAATCCTTGTTGGTTTTCTGTCAATAGATGCAAGATCTCTTCTTGACGTTCTTTCACATAATCCCTCCTCTGGCAACCAATTTTGTTCCCGTTTTCATAATCATAGCATAAAAAGGCGCTTATTTGCGCCTTGCTCCTTTATTTCTCTCTTTTTTTGATTTATTTTTAACTTTTTTTCTTGATTTGTTTTTGTTATGCTCTGGATTTTGTTCTTTCCCAGGAAAAGATTTCTTATACTTGTTATTCGCTGCGGTAGCTACATCTTCTTTGATTGGTTGATCCGTTTGTAACTTTCCTCCGTGCAGAAAAATCTCTTCAAGTGTTATGTTTGTCGGACGTAAAAGTCGTTTCAAATCTCTTAAATTGTTATCTTGTACGAGTGTGATCACTGTTCCTTCATTGCCCATTCGACCAGTTCTTCCAGAACGATGCAAGTAAGCTTCTTCACTTAACGGCACTTCTGCATTCACGACATAAGGAAGTCCTGTAATATCTAAACCTCTAGCCGCCACATCTGTGGTCAAAAGTGCGCTGATCTTTTTCTTTTTGAATTGTTCCAACGCCGCTTTTCGGAGCAGCTTGTTTTGATCAGAGGCCAGGCTTCCTACAGGTACCCCTCTATACAGCAATTTTTCTTCCATCACACCTAATTCAGTCAGTTGATTAAAGAAAATCAGACCTTGAAAATCTTCTATGTGAGTGAGACGTCTTAGATATTCATCTTTCTTTCGTATTGGCACTCGTAAAAAGTAATGTCTCAAGCCTTTTTGAGAATCATCTTCTGCTGTCACGTCGATCGTCTCAAACGTTTTCCCAGTGATTTTTTCAATGCTTTCAAGGGAACGATCTGCTGTTGCTGAAAAAAAGGCTAGCTGATATTCTGTCGGAGCTTGATGAAGAATCTGATCAATGATTTGGCTGTTCCCCGCATCAAATAGCTGGTCTGCTTCATCAAATACCATTGTTTTCACTTGATGTGCTTTTATTTTTTTAGCTTTCATCAATTCCAATATTCTTCCTGGTGTACCAATCAAGATTTCTGGTTTTTTCTTCAAACCTTCAATTTGTCGTTTAACGTTTGCTCCGCCCACCAAAGATTGGACTTTCAATTCTTTGTCTTTTCCCCATTCACGTGCAACATCTGCTACTTGAATAGCTAGTTCTTGAGAAGATGCAAAGATAACCAATGCACTTGCTTCACCTGGCTCTACGTTTAGTAGTAACGGCCAAAGATAAGCCAGTGTTTTACCTGAACCTGTTGGAGAGATGGCTACTATGCTTTGTTTATTGCTTAATGGCTGAAAAACTGCCTGTTGAATAAGAGAAGGTGTAATAAATCCTTTATTCTCATAATTTTTCTGCCAATTTTCGGGAAATACTTGTACAAATTCGTTCATTAAAAATCTTCCTCATTATCTGCATCGAATTTGATGCCACCATTTTTTCTTAAATCATAAATCACTTGGTTCACATTTCTAGCTAGCTCGATCCACTCTTCATACAATAATCCCCAAGCTGGATCTTTCGGATGAGTCATGACATTGGCAAAATCCTCTGCTTCATCTGCCATTGGATTTTCTGCAGCTGTTACTGCTAAGTCAATGATTTCTTCGTGTACCCGATCATGAAACTCTGCTTGTTCGATTGCATTGACGCCATTCATCACTAGCGTTCCTGAGTCAAAATAGATCTCTGATGGCAGATAAGAATCACCGATTTTACCTGGTTGGATCGATACATCGAAAGTATCATAACGCAAGATTCCCCATCCAAGACCATCCACACCAGTAGAAATCTTTCTTGGGAAATAATGGACTTCTTTTGGCATTCCAAACCAAGCGACAGTTGCATACACAAGGTAAACACCTAAATCCATCAATGCACCACCTGAGAAATGAGTCGAGAAGATATTTGGTTCTTCTCCATCTAATACTTGGTCATAACGCGAAGAATATTTCATATAGCTGAAATTTGCACCGATTATCTCGTCTTTTAATGGTAAGTAATCGGCAATCTTTTTAAAACCTGATTCATGGATATTTCTTGCTGCTTCAAAAAAATACACATTGTGTTCATTTGCCAAATGGATGATTTCATCCATTTCTTTTGGCGTCGAAAAAGCTGGCTTTTCCACTATTACATTTTTACCTGCCAAAATTGCTTGCTTAGTCTGACTAAAATGAAGACTATTTGGAGAAGCTATATAAACAGTGTCCATATGAGCAATATTGAAAAAAGTCTTCAAATCTGTTGCAAATTCGATATCCCCTTCATAATGAGAACCAAATTCCTGTGCTTTTTCCAAATGTCTAGAATATACCGCTGTCAATTCATATTTTTTTGTGCTCAAAGCTGCTTGGACAAATTGATGAGTGATCCAATTTGTTCCAATAATACCTAAGTTGATCATTTTTTTACCTTCTTTCTATTGTATAGGATCTTCAAACGGGATAGCTACATCAAATGGGATAGCCTGCTTGACAGTTACCTCATCTGCCGTTACTTGACAATTATAGGCGAGGATTTGCACTCCACTTTGCTGCGCATGTCGAACCATATCAGCTAGTGCTGGTTGCATTTCTTCATGGATCGTTGCGAAATGAAGATGTTCGAATTGAGCAATAAACAAGACATAAGCGGCATAACCATCTTGTGCGGCATACGCTAATTCTCCAACATGTTTCAATCCTCTGAGTGTAGGCGCATCAGGAAAAGCACCAATTGCTTTATTTTCAAGCGTCATACCTTTGACTTCAACAAATGCTTTTTGTCCGGCCGCCGTCTCCAAATAAATATCAAATTTGGAGTGAAGATAAGTTACTTCCCGCTTGCATGCTGTAAATGGACCAGTTAATCCTGGTAAAAGGATCGTGCCGTCTAAAATACCGTCAGTTGCCAACTGATTAGGCAATTGACTATCGATATTGAACCAATCACCCTTCTTTTTTACAGCAATCAAATCATAGTCGGTTTTCCTTTTAGGTCCAGGAGCAAATACAATAGCCACTTCAGCGCCCGTTATCAGGACCTCTTTTCCTCTGCCTGTATTTTTGACATGCGCGATAATCATTTCTCCGTCTTTTTTCATGCAATGTGCAATAAACCGATTCGGGCGGTCAATAAAAAAAGCTGTTTCAACTTGCTGATACTTCAAATTATGTCACCTGTCTTCCTACTATGTATCCTATCATAATTTGTGGAAAAACAGTAAAAAAACCAGTCGAAAGTCTTAGAGAAATTTTAGTTTTTATTCGGTACAATGAAATAAAGAAGGAAGAATGTTTCTATACGATGATTTTCTCATAAAGGAGTGATTTGGTGATAAAAAAAATGATCTATTTTCTTGGTTCACTCGTTGCCGTTCTCTCAAGTTGGATTTACTTGAAAAAGAAAAAACAAGCAGAAAAATCTGAAAGACTCTCGAGGTATCAAGGTACATGGTTCTTCAGTGATAGCCAGCAAAAACAACAATTACAGATTACATCTGATTACACGTTTTTGATCAACGGTCAGTCACTTGGCACATCTGTGGTAGAAATAGATGAACAGCGTTTAGTCGTACGTGATCAATACGGTTTTTATCTTGTCTTTTCTTATCCCGAACAAACTCTTTATGATGAATCTGCAGATATCTCGTATAAGTTGACATCTGAAAAATAGACACCTCCCAATATATATCTATAAACGAAAGTATGAGTCTTCTTTCTCGTCTTTCGTTTTTTGTTGTAAAAACGTCCAAAAATCCTTTGTTTTTTATTTAGAAAAATAGTCAATTAACGTTTTTTTTGTTACACTTACTAATGATGGTTTTTACCATGAAAGGATGATCGAATATGACACCAAATCGAGAAGATTATTTGAAAATCATTTTAGAACTAGGCGGAGATACAACGAAAGTCAACAATAAACAAATCGTATCTAGCCTGGATGTCTCGGCTGCATCTGTCAGTGAAATGATTTCTAAACTTGTGAAAGAAGAGCTTGTAGAACATTCCCCTTATCAAGGTGTACAATTGACTGCAAGCGGACTGCAAAAAGCTAGCAGTTTGATTCGCAAACATCGTTTATGGGAAGTTTTTTTAGTTGAACATTTAGACTATAGCTGGAATGAAGTCCACGATGATGCTGAAGTATTGGAACATGTGACTTCGGAACATCTTGCAGATCATTTAGAAAACTATTTGAATCATCCTGAACATTGTCCTCATGGAGGATCGATTCCTAAAAAAGAGGAAGTCGTCCATGAAGAACGCCGACAAACACTAGAATCCTATCCTGTCGGTACAAAAGTGCGTATCGCACGAGTGCTTGATGAAAAAGAATTGTTGGATTACTTAGTCACAATTGACCTGAATATCAACGAAGAGTATGAGATCGTTGATATCGCAGCTTATGAAGGACCAATCACTATCCAAAATGATAGAAAGAAAATACCCGTCAGCTTCAAGGCGGCCAGCACGATTTTTGTCGATAAAATATAAAGGAGTGTATCTACATGTCTAATGAAAAAAATGTATTGTTTACGATATTCGGCGGCACAGGTGACCTAGCCCAACGTAAATTGTACCCGTCTTTGTTCCGCCTTTACAGAAAAGGAAATTTAGGCGAGCATTTTGCCGTGATTGGAACCGCTCGCCGTCCTTGGAGCGATGAACACTACCGTGAAGTTGTCAAAGAAACGATCCGTGCATTGAATCCTTCTGATGAAGAAGCAACTACTTTTGCTAGTCATTTTTACTACCAATCCCATGATGTAAATGATTCAACACATTATCAAACATTAAAAGAATTGTCTGACCGATTAGATGGACACTATCAGTTAAACGGCAATCGCGTCTATTATTTGGCCATGGCACCTCAATTTTTCGGAACGATCGTTTCTCATTTAAAATCACAAAACATTATGACAAAAAATGGCTTCAATCGTTTGATTATAGAAAAACCGTTTGGATCGGATTACCAATCTGCTTTCGAATTGAATCAGCAAATCAGAGAAGTATTCCCTGAACAAGATATTTTCAGGATCGATCATTATTTAGGGAAAGAAATGATCCAAAACATCTCAGCTATCCGTTTTGCCAATAATATTTTTGAGGCTCAATGGAATAATCGTTACATCGATAATATCCAAATCACTTTTGGTGAAAACCTTGGTGTAGAAGATCGCGGGGGCTACTACGATCATAGTGGCGCACTGAAAGACATGGTGCAAAATCATATTTTGCAAGTTGTAGCATTACTTGCAATGGAACCACCAGTAGCATTTTCCGAAAAAGAAATCCGTACAGAAAAGATCAAAGCATTGAAAGCAATCCGCATCTACAACGAAGAAGAAGTGTTAGAAAACTTCGTTCGTGGACAATATGCTCAAGGTGAATTAGATGGCGTACAATTCAAAGGTTATCGAGAAGAAGACAAAGTGGATGCTCAATCAGAGACCGAAACCTTCGTCGCAGGAAAATTCACTATCGACAACTTCCGTTGGTCTGGTGTTCCCTTCTATGTGCGTACAGGCAAACGTTTGACTGAAAAAGGTACTCGGATCAATATCGTGTTCAAACAGGTTCCTGTTAATGTATTCAAAACATCTGTCGATGAACCATGTGACGATACGACACTCCCACCGAATGTTCTAACGATCTATATCCAGCCAACTGAAGGATTTTCTTTATCCCTGAATGGAAAAGAAGTAGGTCAAGGGTTTGAAACGGAACCAATCAAATTAGAATTTCGAAATAGTGCAGAAATGGTTGAAAATAGCCCAGAAGCTTACGAAAAATTACTGCTAGATGCGTTGAATGGTGATGGAACGAATTTCTCTCATTGGGAAGAAGTCGCTCAATCTTGGCATATCGTGGATGTCATTCGCAAAGCTTGGGACCAAACACAACCGGACTTTCCAAACTACAAAGCCGGATCAATGGGGCCTAAAGCAGCTTTCGAACTACTCGAAAAAGACGGATTCGAATGGATCTGGCAACCAGATAACTGGTATCGCGAACGTGGAAAATTAATCGATTGATAACAAAAGGGGTTGTGACAAAAAACATGTCACAACCCCTTTTCCATTTTACTTTTCTTCGAATCCTTCAGATACAGCTTCAGGATAGAATTCTTCAACGATTTTTGCACAACGACCGCATAGATGAGGAAGTTTTTCATCTACTCCTACATCTTTACGAACTTGGCGACAGCGATCGCACGTTTCTCCGTCTGCTTTTTCCACTGTAATAGCAACATCATCAAATACCACAGCATTATCTGGCACTTGTACATCTGCTTCCATTACTTCAAAGTAGTCTGGGGAAACGATCAGCAATTGTGCAATATCTGCATCCAAAGCTTTTAACATTTCACGAACTTGTTGTTTTGGATAAACAGTTAGTTTTGCTTCCAATGATTTACCAATCAATTTGCTATTTCTTGCTTCTTCCAATGCTTTTAAGACCTTGTCACGGAAATCCATGAAAGCAGCCCAAGTGTCCATCAATTCCTCTTGGTTCGCAAAATCTTCATAGCCAGGAAATTCGCTTAACTGAACGTATGCTTCTTCTTCTTTCAGGAATGACCAGATTTCTTCCGCCGTATGTGGAATGATAGGCGTCAATAGTTTCGTCAAAGCTACAGCTGTTTGATAGAAAACAGTTTGCATGCAACGACGTTGATAATCATCTTCTGCTTCGATATAAACCACATCTTTAGCAAAATCCAGGTAGAAGGACGATAGATCAACAGTCAAGAAGTTCATAACTGTACGGTAAATATGCATGAAATTATATTTGTCATATCCTTCTTCTCTGATTTCTTTGATTACTTGGTTCAATCGTACGGTCATGTATTTGTCTACAGAGCGTAAATCATTGTACGAAACAGTATCTTTTTTAGGATCGAAATCTTCTGTATTCGCTAATAAGAAACGCATCGTATTTCTGATCTTACGATATACCTCTGCCACTTGACTTAAGATATCCATCGATACACGGACATCTGCTTCATAATCGACACTAGATACCCACAAGCGAAGGATATCTGCACCAAATTGTTTGATCACTTTTTCTGGTGCAATGATATTTCCTAAAGATTTACTCATCTTACGGCCTTCGCCATCTAAAGCAAATCCTTGAGAAATAACTGATTTATATGGTGCTACGCCATTGATAGCCACACTTGTCGTGATACTTGAGTTGAACCAGCCACGATATTGGTCTGATCCTTCTAAGTACATATCTGCTGGGAATGATAATTCTGGTCGTTGACGTAAAACAGCTTCATGAGAAGAACCAGAATCAAACCAGACATCCATGATATCTTTTTCTTTTGTAAATTCGCCATTAGGAGAACCTGGGTGAGTAAATCCTTCAGGAAGAAGTTCTTTTGCTTCTTTTTCAAACCAGATGATTGATCCATGTTCAGCGAATAATTTTGCTACATGTTCGATTGTTTCTGGCGTGATGATTGCTTCACCATTTTCAGCATAGAAAATCGGAAGCGGCACTCCCCATGCACGTTGACGAGAAATGACCCAGTCGCCGCGATCACGGATCATATTATATAAACGTGTTTTTCCCCATGGAATAACCCAATCTACTTTTTCTACTTCATCCAAAATATTCTGACGGAATTTATCGATAGATGCAAACCATTGTGGAGTTGCACGATAAATCACAGGTTTTTTCGTCCGCCAATCGTGAGGATAACTATGGGTAAAGAAATCTAGTTTCAGCAAAGCTCCTTTTTCCTTTAATAAATCAGTAATCATAGGATTTGCTTTATCATAAAAGATTCCTTCAAATCCAGGAGCTTCTTCTGTAAACAACCCTTTTGAGTCTACAGGTGACACTACAGATAGTTTATATTTGCTACCGGCGATATAGTCATCTTCCCCGTGTCCTGGAGCAGTATGGACTAATCCAGTACCAGCGTCTAAAGTAACATGGTCACCTAAAATTACGAGCGATTCACGGTCATAGAATGGATGACTTGCAGTCATATATTCCATTTCTTGGCCAGCAAATTCTTTTAGAACCGTTACATTTTCCCAACCGATTTCTGTTTGAACTGTTTCTAGCAAATCTTTTGCTACAACAAACTTACGGCCATCAGCTTCGACCAGTACATACGTAAATTTGGGATTTACAGCAATACCTTGGTTTGCTGGCAATGTCCATGGTGTTGTCGTCCAAATGACGAAAGCTGTATCTTCATCAAGGATGCCTTTGCCGTCTTTGACATTGAAAGCTACAAAAATAGATGGAGATTTTACATCTTTATATTCAATTTCAGCTTCCGCTAAAGAAGACTCACTTGACGGAGACCAGTAAATGGGTTTCAATCCTTTGTAAATATAGCCTTTTTCAGCCATTTTACCAAATACGCGTACTTGTGCAGCTTCATACGAAGGGTCTAATGTAACATAGGGATGTTCCCAATCTCCTGCAACTCCTAGGCGTTTGAAATCTTCTCGTTGTTTATCTACTTGGGAAAGTGCATATTCACGACATTTTTCCAAATATTCTGCCATGGACATTTCTTTACGTTTCACGCCTTTATTAGCCAACACTTGTTCGATTGGCAATCCATGTGTATCCCATCCTGGAACATATGGTGCGCGGTAGCCAGACATTGATTTTGAACGAATGATAATGTCTTTACTGATTTTATTCAATGAGTGCCCTAAATGGATATTTCCATTGGCATAAGGAGGTCCATCATGAAGAACAAAGCTAGGTTTTCCTTCGTTCAATTCTTGTCTTTTTTGGTAGATTTGATTTTCTTCCCATTCTTTTTGCCATTCGCCTTCTCGGTTTGGCAAATTACCACGCATAGGGAATTTTGTTTTTCCTAATTGCAAGGTTTCTTTCATTTTCATTCAACCATTCACTCCTTCGTTTATTTTCCGGACACAAAAAGGCATGTTCAGCCGCAAGGGACGAACATGCCGTGGTACCACCCAAATTTAGTTGCATCTATCTAATGCAAACTCTCTGTGACCAATAACGAGGTCAGCCGCTGCTTCTTACTCTAGTTTCAGAAAAGCAGTCTCAAGTAGAGGATCTTTCACGATGCAGTGTCTTACCGATCTTCCACTCTCATCGGCTCGCTTTAAGAATAACAAAGTGCTTTTCTGTTCTACTCGTTTTCATGTTCACCAGGTACGATTGAGATATCGATAGCCTGTGTATCAAATGCCGTCATAGGTGCTTCTATGACTCCTGTGTCTGAGTTTACATCAGTATCATTTTCGTTGTCAAGCTGTTTTGCTAAAACTTCTTTGATCACTTCATGGCTGTCAGTCACATAGCTAGAGAATGGTTGTAAAATTTCGTCCCATTCTGGACTTTTCACTTGTTCCAATTGAGATTCAAGCATCAAGCTGATACGTTGATGGAATACTCGTGTCTTTTTCTTAAGATCTTCTGTTTCTGTCGCAAGCTGTCTTGCTTTTTCTGTTGCATCTGTCAAGATTTTTCTTGCTTTTTCTTCTGCATCAGTTGTTAATTGGTGTGCACGTTTTTCAGCATTCGCAACTAACTCATCTGCTTTGTTTTGTGCAGAAGTAACGATCACTTCAGATTCTTTACTTGCACTTGTTTTTACTTTATCCGCTGTGTCTTGAGCTACGATGATCGATTGGTTCAATGCATCTTTCAATTCATTGAAATACTCAAGTTTTTCTTCTGAATGTTTGACTGCTTTTTCTAATTCACGATTTCTTTGAGTCAATTCTTCGTAGTCACGAACAACTAAATCTAAGAAATCATCTACTTCGTCTTGATTATATCCCCGCATTTTTGTTGGGAATGTCTTATTTTGGATATCTAATGGAGTTAAAGCCATGAGTAAACCACCTTTTTATTTTATTTACGTAATACACCGAACAACACCCTGTACTTTTCTTTTTTCGTCTTCCCCTCAAGTTCTTGGATCTGGACTCTGCCGTAACCCCTGACTGAAATAATATCTAATAGTTCAAGTACAAAATCAGGTCTTGTATTTTCTGTCCAATTCACTTTTACTTTACCAGCTTCGATCAGCTGCTTGGACCGCTGTCTGGAAATATTATAAATCTCAGAGATCACACTGTCCAGTCGCATAGAACTAACAGTCCCTCTTTCTTGTGTCCAGCTGTCTTTCGGCAAAATCATTTCTGTGTATTTGATTGGTTCCAAGCGTACAGCAACTTTTCCAATCTTTGTTACTTGTGCAGCAACAAAATGATCCACCTCATTTGCAATAAATACTTGCCAGCGATCGCCATCTGAGATGATATCGCCAAAGTAAGAGCGTTTGATACCTGTTCCCACTAAAGTCCCAAGGATTTTCCCATGACTTAGACTGGCAAATTTGCTAGGATAATGGATTTCATACAATGCTGTTTCAAAATCTTCCTCTACAGGTTCGTAATAATCGGGGAAAATCAAACATCTTTTTCTTTCTGCCTGTTCATATCCACCATAAAACATGAAACGCAAATCACTGCTTTGACGAATCAGTGTTTCTAAAATATAGGATTGTCTGGGGTCAAGAAATTCAGTCAGATATGGCGCATATTGTCCTTGAACTTGTTCAATCCAATCACCTACTGAGTCGATAAATGCCCGTTCATCTGCCCGAAAGTGCTGGTATACATTTGCATCCAAAATTTTCCCCTCCTATCTATTCTGAGAATAAAGATTTTGTTGCTTGAATCAATAAACTATATGGATAGTTATCCATATAACGATCTGTGCTAATCCTTGTACGGCTAAGTTCAAGATTAGAATGGCCCCTAAAATCGTGAAATCCAAAGGACCGATCCTTAAAGGCAGACGATCGAATAAACTGATATACGGTTCACAGATCTTAGCTAAAAATCGTCCTAATCCTGATTGATAACCGCCTGGAAACCAAGAGAGCAAAGCATATACCATCAAGATAATGCTATAGAAATAGGCTGCCCGTTCAATTAAATGAAGTAATAGCGCAATAATATAAATCGTAGTTCCTCCTCTTACAGATCAAACAAATTCGCATCTGCAAAAGATTGAGCGGTTGAACTGTCAATCTCCATCCCTGTCGGTGTACAAAGAAAAATTTCATCTCCAACGCGTTTGATATCTCCATCTAATGCATAAACTGTCCCTGTTAGAAAATCAACGATTCTTCTCGCTTGCTTTTCTTCCACTAAATGAAAATTCACTAAGGTTGCTTCTCCAGCGATGATTCGTTTAGCAATCGCCATCGCTTCAGAATAAGCTCTTGGTTCCATCACAGTGATTTTTCCCGCAAGATTTGCTTTAGGTTGTGTAGACGTTCTTGAAGCTGTTCTTTCTTTCGCTACAGTTTTTGTAGGTGATTGATGTAGTTCAATTACTTTTTTCTTTTCAGCCGGCTGAATACTTTCATGCGTTACAGGACGTGAAGTCGCCGTTTTTTGTTTCTCATGAGTATTCGCAGCAGATACAGAATGAGTTGGTTGATTCTGTTTTGTATTTTTTTTAGTTGGCTGTACAGCCTTTTTTGTTGTTTCAGGATAATCTTGGTATTCGTACTCTTCCTCATCAGCTAATCCGAAAAAATTAGCAATTGCTCCTCTGTTTAAAAGCGGCATTTTTGTTCCTCCTTTATTCGTCT
The DNA here is from genome assembly GCF_001814285.1 of Enterococcus sp. HMSC076E04. Lineage (NCBI taxonomy): Bacteria > Bacillati > Bacillota > Bacilli > Lactobacillales > Enterococcaceae > Enterococcus > Enterococcus sp. HMSC076E04. The sequence goes on from NZ_KV815638.1 coordinate 22,768, forward strand.
TTGAATAGCGCTGTTCCTACACGGATAAATGTTGCACCTTCTTCAATCGCAATTTGAAAATCCTGACTCATCCCCATGCTTAATTCATTACATGGTGCATGGGCATAACCTTTTGCTTGAACAAGATCACGCAATTCTTTCAGCGTACCAAACACTTTATGGATTTGCTCATCAGAAGCTTCTTTAGGCGCCATAGTCATTAACCCAACAACCTTGATTTTTGTGCAGGCAGCTAAAGATTCCACAAACGGTAAAAGCTCATCTGGTGAAATTCCATGTTTTGATTCCTCACCAGAAACATTTACTTCAATAAAACAGGATAATTCTTTCTCTAACCGCTTCTGGATTTCTTCTGCTAATCTTAAACTGTCCAACGCATGAAAGTAATCAATTTCATTTACAATCAATTTTACCTTTCTGCGCTGTAAATTACCAATTAAATGCCACTTTATTTCGGGAAAATCAAATAAATCTTGTTTCTTTTGTAATAGTTTATCTACTCGGTTTTCTGCACAATTCATAACGCCAGCTCTGACCAATTCTTCAGCTTGAGCTGATTCAACAGATTTTGTTACAGCTACTAATGTAACTTCTTTCGGATCACGATGAACAAGAGCACACGAATCCTGAATTTCTTGCTTGATTTTCTGCAAGTTGTCAGCAATCATGTGCTCTTCCTCTCCTTTATTTTTTACGACGGAAAAACGGTGGCGTATTTAATTCATCATCGCCATGAGATTTTGTTTCTTCGCGGTTGAATGTATCAAATTCTTTTTTTTCGATATTGTCAAAATTGGAATCATCAACTCTAGGACGAACATTTTGTTCACGTCTGATATCCCAATCGCCAAAACTGTTTTCTTCTTCTGCAGAAGTTGGTTTAGCTTGATCCATATCTAATACAGTCTTTTGAGCAGGTGATTGCATTTGTGCTTGTCTAGCTGGACGGCTAGACTTGCGCTCCTTTTTTGATTCATCGATACCTGTTGCGATGACCGTCACGCGGATTTCATCGCCCATTTCTTCATTGATAGATGTACCTAGAATAATATTTACATCGCCAGTTGCTGCATTTGCTACGATATCTGAAGCATCTTGTGCTTCAAACAATGTCATATCCAAACCGCCTGTGATGTTAAGAAGTACTTGTTCCGCTCCATCAATAGATGTTTCAAGCAATGGAGAGGAGATTGCTTTTTTCGTTGCTTCTACTACGCGATCTTCTCCACTAGCTACACCGATTCCCATCAATGCTGTACCTTGGTTTTCCATCACTGTTTTCACGTCAGCAAAGTCGAGGTTAACGTAACCTGGTGCCGTAATCAAGTCAGAGATACCTTGTACACCTTGACGTAAAACGTTATCTGCTTCACGGAAAGCTTCAAGCATTGGTGTCTTTTTATCTACAACTTCTAGTAAACGGTTATTTGAGATAATCAATAATGTATCGACATTTTCTTTCAAACGAGCGATACCTTCTGCAGCAAAACGGCCACGTTTAGGTCCTTCAAAAGTGAACGGACGTGTAACGACACCAACGGTCAATGCGCCCAGTTCTCTAGCGATCCCTGCAACGATTGGCGCAGCACCTGTACCAGTTCCTCCACCCATTCCTGCAGTGATGAAAATCATATCTGCACCGTCTAAAGCTTCTCGTAAGGATTGTTCACTTTCTTCTGCCGCTTTTTGTCCAACTTCTGGTTGAGAACCAGCCCCTAAACCACGAGTATATTTTGGTCCTAATTGGATAACTGTTTCAGCTTTTGAATTTTTTAATGCTTGCACGTCTGTGTTGGCCGTAATGAATTCAACACCTTTGACGTTTTCTTCAATCATTCGGTTCACAGCATTTCCACCGCCACCGCCGACTCCGATGACTTTGATTACTGCGCCGTCATTGATATTATTATCAATTGAGAATTCCATATCTTATTCCTCCCAGGATGAATTAATCAAAAATATTTGTAAAGAAACCCTTGATTTTATTTTTTACATTTTCTCCGGATTCTTTTGGTTCCGGCTCATCGTAGACTGTTTCTTCAGGTGCTTCATAGCTTTCATATGTGTTTGTTGTTTCTTGTTCAACTACCATTTGACGAGCTGCTGAGGTCTCACCTGTAACAGCAATTTTTGCCAATTGATACACTTCGCTCAAGTTTGCTGAATAATCAACGATACTTATTACATTTGTAAATACCGGGTTTCTCAGTCCCATGTGATTTGGAACATACAGTTTCACATTTACGCCGAAGATTTCTTGCGCCAAGTCCACAACACCTGGAAGACTAGCAGCTCCGCCTGTCAATACGACGCCACCTGGCAACTCTAATGCTTCGATTTGGTCCAATGCATCTTTTGCTTTGTTGAAAATCTGTTCCATACGAGCTGAAATAATTTCTGACAAATAGCGTTCATCGACTTTCACTGGTTCTGACTGGCCAATTACATCTACTGGAAACTCTTCATCTGGTGATGTCCGTTCTGGATATGCATCCCCGTAATTTATTTTCAACGCTTCTGCATTGTTAAAAGACGTATTTAATACAATAGAGATATCTTTAGTGACAAATTCGCCACCTTCTTGGTCGAGACTGGTAAACTTCAATTGCTTATCATGCATAACAGCTGTTGTCGTTTGGCCACCACCCATATCAATAACGATCGTACCAAAATCTTTTTCTCCGTCAGAAAGAATTGATTCTGTCAGCGCTAAAGGAGTAATCACCATTTCATTGACGATTAATCCGGCGTTTTCCACGCATTTACGTATGTTATGGATGATCGTTTTTGGTCCGGTAAACAACAGACCGTACATTTCTAATCTTACGCCGATCATTCCACGAGGGTCTTTGATTCCCTCGAATCCATCGACAGTAAAATCTTGTGGCAAAATTGACACGATTTGACGTTCAGGAGGTATTGAACGAACAAGGGCAGCAGAAGCCACATTTCTGACATCTTCATCGGTGATTTCCTTTGAATCTCCGTTAACTGCAATCATTCCCTGGCAATTTTCTACTTCAAGCATGTTTGCTGGCAAACCGACACTTACGCCTTTGATCTGGATACCTGCTTTTTCTTCTGCTTGTCGTACTGCTCGTTGTATCGCTTGGACCGTTTTATCGATATCAACGATAATGCCTCGGTTAATCCCTTCTGATTTTGCGTTTCCTACTCCAATAATATTCATTTGGCTGTCGATATATTCAGCCACGACAACTTTAACAGATGTCGTTCCAATATCAAGGCCTACATACATTCCTGTTTTTGCCATGAATGGGATTCCCTCCTACTTACTATTCCATATACAAGCGAACAACTAGCGTCCGTTTTAAAATATACTTATTAATAGATATATTCACTGCTTTCAATTCTACCATAAATTACTGGTTTTTAGAAAGTACATTCTTACTTTTTAAAGTTGTTTTATCAATTTTCATTTAAACTTGACGGAGTTGTACTTGGATTGTCTTCTATTTGACTTGTTTCACTTGAATTATTTGAATCAGATGAGCCGTTTGTATCAGACGATTCAGGTGTATCTGCTGCTTGCGTTTCTGCCTCTTCACTTGACCCATTTGTTTGATCCGCGTTTTCTTCACTTCCAGTTGTTTCTTCCGTTTGGTCCGATTCTGCCGTTTCTTGAGTACTGCTGTAAGGATATGAGTAGATGCCAACTTCCATGTCGATCACACCTTTTTCATCCATGTCTTTGGCTACTTGCGAATAATATTTCATTTGGTTCGCAAGATTATTGATATTTACAATGACTTGATTGCCATCATTCATGTTCAATTGGATCAGGTTTTTATTACTTGCTCTTGGTGTATACTTGATTTCAGAGATTGCTTTTTGCAATTCTGATGATAACTGATTGTATTGCTTTGTTAATTCTTTGATTTTTGCTGAATCTTTGAACTCTTCTAAGATAGGGAGATTTTTTGTAGGATTTGCTACTTTTTCATCTAATACTGTTCCATTTTCAATTACTGGATAGTATTGATTATCTTTTGCAATCAAAGCGATTTCTTTGTATTCTGTCACATCCAAATCGAACTCATTTATCCCTTTGAAGTGTATAGCTGCTTTTTCGATTCTCGGCTGTGCTTTTTTTAGCCGTTCGATATAAGTGGATCGATCGAAATACTGCCCCCAGACATTTTCTCCCAATGACAATTTGGTATCAGAGATGATTTCCTGACTGTTGACTACCTTATTACCTGACACTGCAACTGCTTGTAGCTTGCTATAAGGAGAAACATAATAGATCAAAAAAATCAGCGGTATGCCCAATACAGTAATAATCAATGCTAACCGACGAAACAGTACTTTATGCCTTTGACTTTTTAAATTGGGGAGACGATTCAAAAAAGAACCGTTATACGGGCCACCGTTTTTCTTTTGCTTGATCTCTTCAAAAAATTCGATTTTTTTCTCGGACTGGCTTTCTGACTGGCTTGTTTCTTGCTGTTCCTCTTGAACCGTTCTTTCTTCTTCAGAATCTGAAAGGGGTGTGTCTAATGGTGTGTCTTCTTTTTTTGGCTCTTGGTTTTTCATCCCTTGTTCTGCCAGATATTTTCGGTTAGCCTTTTGCCAAGGAGTCAAATTGTTTTCATCAGAAGACGAATGAGACAATTTTTTAGGTTCTTTTTTCTTACTCACTAAGACCACCGCCTTTATTTTTTGATTATTTGATTCACTACGTCATAAAGACGTTTTGAAGCATCAGGGATGCCTTGTTCTTTAGAAGCTTGGCACATTTGCTTTTGCAATTCTTCATCATCCATGATTTCGTTAATTGTCTGACTTAGTGATTCACCCGTTAGCTCATTATCCGCAATCATTTTTGCTGCTCCTGCATGAACAAGACTCATTGCATTTTTAGTCTGATGATCATTCGTAACATATGGACTGGGAACAAGCACTGCCGGAAGCCCCAAAGCTGTAAATTCTGCGATCGAAGTTGCACCAGCACGTCCCACTAGCAGATTGCTCGAAGCCATGACTTCTGCCATGTTTTTGATGTAAGGCTGGACACTAATGTTTTGTATTTCAGGATTTATTTTATTTAGGATTTCTTCATAATATCTTTCTCCTGAAGCATACAAGACTTGATAAGAGGAAGGAATATATTCACTTAAAAAAACCGATACCGCTTGATTGATTTTAAGTGCTCCTTGACTGCCGCCAAAAATCAAGACTGTTTTCTTTTCTGGATCCAACCCAAATGTTTTCAAAATATCTGATTTTTTAGTATCTGCTACTTCTTGTGCTCGAGGATTACCTACAAGGACTGATTTGTTTTCAGGAAAAAAAGGAGCCGCATCTTTGAATGAAAGAGCGATCCGATCCACATATCGGCTTAAAAATTTATTGGTAACACCTGGTACACTGTTTTGTTCATGGATAATAGTTGGAATTCCCATTTTTGATGCAGCATACACTACCGCTCCGGATACATATCCTCCAGTACCGATAACGATATCTGGTTGAAAATCACTGAGGATTTTTTTTGCTTGACGGATACTCTTAAGAAACAATCGGATTGTCTTGATATTATGCATGGAAATTTTTCGTTTAAAGCCTTGAATCTCCAAAGTATGGAAAGGCATTCCTGTATCAGGGACAATTTTATTTTCCAGACCACGTTTTGCTCCCACATACATGAATTCAGCATTCGGTTCTTGAGTCTTCACATAATTGACAAAGGCAAGAGCCGGATAAATATGTCCTCCCGTTCCTCCGCCTGTAACCAAAATTTTCATTTTTTATCGCTCGCTTCTACTTTTTCTATTTTAATTGATTCACAGCTTCCATGAATCGGTTTCCTCTAGTTTCAAAATTAGGGTATTGATCCCAGCTGGCATTCGCTGGTGATAATAAAATCACATCACCATCTGTACTGTTTTCTAATGCTAAAGGAACTGCTTGTTCTACAGAATCGGCTGTTACTATCGTTTCGATGCCTGCTTTTTTTCCAGCATCGATCAATTTTTCTTTTGTTTGACCAAATACGATCATTGCTTTGATTCCTTTTAGTGAAGGAACCAATTCATCAAATGTATTTCCTCTATCTAATCCGCCTGCCAATAACACGACCTTAGCCGTTTCAAATCCGCTTAGAGCCATTTTAGTCGCTAAAATATTGGTTGCTTTTGAATCATTATAAAATTTTCTGCCTTGAATCTCTCCTACATATTGCGTACGATGCGGCACGCCATGGAATAAATGCAACGTTTGTCGTATAGCTTCATTTGATACACCATACAATTTTGCTACAGTAATAGCAGCTAGCGCATTTTCTACATTATGCGTACCTGGTACGCCAAGTTCAGAAATTTCCATTATTTTTTCTTTTCTATAATAAATTGCGTGATCGTCAGCATACACACCGTCTTCCAACACTTCTTTTGTCGAAAAAGGCAGGACGCGTGCTTTTGTTCTTTGCGCTAATTCTTGTAGTTCTGACTGATTCCAGTTAAGAACCAGATAATCTTCAGCTGTCATATTTTTTTGAAGGTTCCATTTAGCTTTGACGTATTCTTTTCTTGTGCCATGATAATCAATATGTGCTTCATAAATATTGGTGATCACCGCTATATGAGGATGGAAATCTGTGATTCCCATGAGTTGAAAACTAGATAACTCCATCACGATTTTATCTTCTGGTTTCGCTTCTTGCGCGACACCACTTGCTGGATACCCAATATTTCCTGCTAAACGGGCAACTCCTTTGTCTACGCCTGCATTCAGTAGTAGTCCAGTCATCGTTGTTGTCGTGGTTTTTCCATTCGTTCCTGTAATCCCAATAATTGGGCATTCCGCTACTTCGTAAGCTAGCTCCACTTCCGTAATTACCGGAATACCCATTTCTTGGGCTTTTGCTACTAAAGGATGGCTGTAGGGAATCCCAGGATTTTTGACCATCAACGAAAATTCTTCATCTAGTAATTCGATTGGATGACTGCCTGTTATTACTTTTATCCCTAAAGAAAGCAATTCTTGTGCTTCCGGATTTTCATCAAAAGGTTTTCCGTCATTAACGGTGACAAGTGCGCCCAATTCATGTAATAATTTGGCCGCACTTACTCCGCTTTTTGCGAGTCCTAAGACAAGCACTTTTTTATTTTCATATGTTGATATTTTTTTCATTTCCTGTCATCTCCTACCAAACGATCCATAATGTGATCAATGAAGTCACAATGCTGATCAACCAAAAAACTGTATCAATCTTCCACTCCGACCATCCGCACATTTCAAAATGATGGTGGATTGGAGACATTTTAAAAATTCGTTTTCCCGTAAGTTTAAAGGATGTAACTTGAAGCATCACACTTGCAGTTTCCATAACATAAATCAAGCCAATCAAAAGCAATGTCCACTCTTGGTTCAGCATCATAGAAATTGCCGCTAAAAGTCCGCCCAAAGCTAATGAACCAACATCTCCCATAAAAATCTTGGCAGGTTTCCGGTTATAGACGAAGAATCCAAGTAAACCACCTAAGACACTGAGACAAATGATTAATACATCATACTGATGCTGATGCCAAGCAATCAGACCGTAAGCTGCAAAAGAGATGCTGCCTAAGCCAGCAACTAATCCATCGATACCATCCGTCAGATTGACCGCATTTGAAAATCCAACAAGCCAGAAGATAGCGAAAACCCCATAAATGATTCCTAAAGGCAGATCCAGCCCAAAGAAATTCAATACACCTGGATAGCCTTCAGAACGGTAAACAAGATAAAAGATGATTCCCCCTAGAACCTGTCCAATCAGTTTCTGTTTCGAGTTCAGCCCCATGTTTCTTTTCTTGAAGATCTTTATAAAATCATCAAGAAAACCAATTACTCCATATAATGCTAATACAAAAAGCAAGATGAAAAGAGTAGGAGTCAGCTGTTTTTGCCAAGCTCCAACCCAAATCCCTGTCAAAATAGAGCCGATCAGAAACACTAAGCCGCCCATTGTAGGAGTTCCGGCTTTGATATTATGCCACTTTGGTCCCTCCTCGCGAATCGCCTGACCTTGCTTTTTCATTTGAAAGTAACCAATAAATAGCGGCATTGCGGCAATCGTCATTGCACAACTGCTGACAATGGGAATCAATGCTTGTGTCCATTCCATGCTCTTTTCTCTCCTATTTCTCTTCTTATTCTTCTAAAGTAAAATTAAGTTTTTCTTTTGTGATTTTTTCATATGGAGCAAGTTCTTGTTTGACACAATAACCATCCCCATCAAAACTAACTTCGATACCAAGGATTTTCCCTAGCTTCATGATATCTGCTTTTGACCATCCAGTTACATCAGGCATCAGCTTGTCGCCGCCAGTATATAGAATCAGTTTTTCTCCAGAGATCAACTGATCACCGTTGGCAGTAGATTGTTTTTGTACTTTTTTCCCGTTACCGATAACGACAGGTTGCAGTCCGCTTTTTTGAGCATCCGCTGCTGCAACATCTGCTTCTAGATTACGATAATCGGCTACGGATACTTTTTCTGTTTTGGTTTCTGTATCCGTATCTTCTTCAGTTTCTTTAAAATCCATTGCCCGTTTCATCAATGGATTTGCGATTTTAGCCAAAGCCATTCGATCATATGTCTTAGGGTGTTTCATTGTTAGATACAAGACATAGTCTGGATCTTCAGAAGGAACCATCTCCACAATCGAATACAGGTAGGCTGTATCTCCTGTTTGGTATCCCCCTGTATCAGAAGCGATTTGGGCTGTTCCGGTTTTTGCCGATACATTGTATCCAGGTACACTATATACGCCATAAGCACTACCGTAGTTTTCGCTTTCGACAACATCTCTCATATATTCACGGACTTTTTCTGTTGTTTCTTTTGAAAAAGGTTGTCCTAGAACTTCTGTTTGAGTTGTTCGCTCTTCTCCAGTTTGAGGATCCACTACTTTGCTGATATATCGAGGTTGAATCATTGTACCGTTATTCGCAATAGAAGTGAAAGCTTTCATCATTTGGAAATTCGTCACACCTACCGCTTGTCCATAAGCACTCATTGCTCGGTCGACAATATTTGATGTAGGCAAAGCACCATTTACTTCGTCATCTAATCCAGAATGGGTACTTTGTCCAAATCCTAGTTTTTGTAAATAATTGTACCATCGTCCGCCTAATCGCTGTTCCAGTATGACCATCCCGACGTTACTTGACCATGAAAGAGCTTGACGCATGGTCAGCACACCTTTTTCACCAAAGTCATGGTCATTGATCGTCGCATCTTCTACTTGGATTTTTCCAGATTGGAAGGTTTCATTCTCGTTGAATTCTCCTTCTTCGATAGCGGCTGCAGTAGTGAAAACCTTCATGGTTGATCCTGGCTCATAACTATCTTGTACCAAGAAATTACGCCAGATAGCATCTTCTCCAGTCAAACCTTCCATTGTTTCGGGATTGAAAGTAGGACGCTGCCCCATCGCCAAAATCTCTCCAGTTTTTGCTTTCATCAAGACTGCTGTCAATTCTTCCGGTTGATATTCTTCATTTACTTGATCCATCAGTGTTTCCAAATAACTTTGTAGTCTACTGTCCAAAGTCGTGTAGATATCTTGTCCATCAACAGCTTTTTCTTCTTCTGCTACTGTACCTGGCAGAGGATTTTGAAAATTATCTTTTTGATAAATAATCTTACCATCTTTACCGCTCAAAATATCATTGTAAGCAGACTCCAAACCTAGTTTACCAACTAAGCCATTCTCATCTTTGTCTGGAACTGCATATCCGATAAAATGAGAAGAAAAGACGCCATTTGGATACATCCGAGCCTGATGGTCGACAAAGTAAAGACCAGCGACACCTTCTTTTTTCATATCTGCTTCGATGTTTTGCTTGGTTTCTTGGGAGATATTTTTCCCATAGCTACCAAATTCAACTTGATATAGCTCTTTTTTTGCGCCGTCTTCTAAAATATTCAGTGCATCTTTTTTGTCTATAGAAAGATTCTTATGCAGGATTTCTGCTATTTTATCAAAATTCTTTTCTTCGACATACAGTTTTTTATCCCCAGAAGTATATGTTTTTGAGAGTATCGCTTTAATTGAATAAGAGGAGGCATCTTCTGCGAGCGCCACACCGTTACGATCATAAATCGTTCCTCTTTTTGCTTTTACTACTTCACTTCCTTGGTACAACTGTTTTGTTTTTTCAGCTAATGAGGTACCAGCAACATGACCTCCAATAACGATATACGAGAAACGGACGGCAAATAAAAAGAACAATCCAATACTCGTAGCAAATAAAATGATACCTACTTTTTTGCGATTGTTCATCGGATTTAGATTTTTCTTTTCCATAAACCGCCGAATTTTATTTTTAAGACTCATTTACTTCACTTTCCTTAAATTGTCGTCATTAATAGACAATCCTTTTTCTTCTGCGATTTGTTTAATCCGTTCAGTACGAGAAAGTTCATTTTTTTCTTGTTCTAAACTCGTTTTTTCTTGCTTTTTATCCTTGATTTCTGTTTGTATTGATGTGATTTCTTTTTCAGCTCCGCTGATATTTGTACGCAACATGACTGTTAAAACACACAAAGCAACAATAGCAATCGCCACGCTTGCCACAGCAATTTTTTCCAAAGCAGAAATCTGCTTCAATCGTTTTGCTGGTGATTGTGGAAGAATGATTTCTTGATTCGAAGAAGAATCTGGCATTTGTTGTTCTGGCTGATCCACCAATTCAGGTAAATCATATTCGTACTCTTGCATTTTCTTTAATTCTGCCATCATTCTACTCCTCTTTCATTCTTATTTTTTCTGCAATACGTAACTTTGCACTGCGTGATCGATTGTTTTCTGCTAACTCTTCCTCTGAAGGAAGGATTGGTTTACGAGTAATGACTTTCAGTTCCGGTTGAAATTCGTCAGGTATGACAGGAAGTCCCGGTGGTAAATCTTGAACCGTACTATATTCTTTAAACATACTTTTGACAATTCTGTCTTCTAATGAGTGGAATGTGATCACACTGATTCTTCCATTGACTTTCAATAACCGGATTGCCTGTTCTAAAGAGGCCTCTTCGGCACCAAGTTCGTCATTTACTGCAATCCGCACAGCTTGAAAAATTCTTTTTGCAGGATGCCCGCCTTTTCTTCTTGCGGGAGCTGGGATGACTTGTTTAATGATTTCGACAAGCTCACCAGTTGTTTGGATTGGTTTTGTTTTTCGTACTCGTTCGATTTCACGAGCAATTTGTTTGGAAAATTTCTCCTCGCCATAGCGGAAGAAAATCTTTACTAATTCATGGTAGGAATATTCATTAATTACGTGATAAGCGGTTAAAGGAGCTGACTGATCCATACGCATATCCAAGGGTGCATCTTGATGATAACTAAATCCACGTTCTGCTTCATCTAGTTGAGGAGAGGAAACCCCTAAGTCATACAAAATACCATCTACCTTATCTACATACTCACTCAAGCGTTCTTCTAATTCTCTGAAATTCGCTTTGATAAATGTGACCATCCCTTGTTCGACATAAGAAGCTAAACGCAGCTTGGCGTGATCGATTGCTTTTTGATCTTGGTCAAACGCATACAGGTGCCCTTTAGAACTTAGTTGGCTCAATAAATATTCACTATGTCCGGCACCGCCGAGTGTACAGTCTACATAAACGCCATCCGGTTTGATGTTCAATCCATCTACCGTTTCTTTCAACATGACTGTATAGTGTTGAAATGTTTCAGTCATTAGTCAGCCTCTTCCTATTCTTATAGTCCGAAATCAATCATATTTTCAGCAATTTCGTCAAAATTCTCTTCTGCTTCTGCAGAAAAATCTTCCCATCGTGTCTCATCCCAAATTTCAATTCGGTTAGATACGCCGATGATTACGCACCCTTTTGTCAAAGCTGCATAATTTCTTAACGTGCTTGGTATATTGATCCGTCCTTGTTTATCAAGTTCGCATTCAGTGGCAGCCGAATAGAAGAATCGCACAAATGTACGTGCGTCTTTTTTAGCCAACGGCATTTCGTTCAGCTTAGCTTCCAGATTTTCCCATTCGCTCATCGGATAGCCGAAAAGACAACCATCCAATCCGCGTGTCAGAACAAACTTTTCGCCAAGTTCTTCACGAAGTTTTGAGGGAACGATTAAACGTCCTTTTGCATCAATATTATGTTGGAATTCACCCATCAACATTGAAAGCCCCCCATTCCTCCACTAACTAAAATTAGTCTACCACAATCCCCCACTTTCTACCACCTTTTCTAGGAAATCCGGGAACAACTTTTTTTATTCATAAACATTTTTTTAAGAATCAAGCTGCAAAAAGCCTTTTAAAAGACTTTTTACAGCTTTTCTGCTTTTTTCATAGGTAAGAAAGTATATTCACAATGATCAAGACCGCGTACAAGACGATCGTCAGCAGAAATACCAAACGCCAAGTCATCTTGAAATAACGCGGATAAATGATTTCTTCATAATAATATGCTTGAAAAACAGCAATACAGATGCCCATTAGTAAAACAGAAATAAAGAAAAACGGCAGGATAGAAATTGTCGCTGTGTTTCTAGACAACGCATGCATACCGCCCCACAAAAAAGGAATCGCCAAATCAGGGGCTTTTATTTTAAAACGACGATTTAACGAAAATAATTTTACAAGAAATTGGCAACCAAACAAAACGATTACCGGGTAAATATACCAAAACAAGATAAGTGGTGTGAATGTGCCCATGAACGTAAACTCCTTTTTTATCGTTGCTTCAAGTATACTGTATATACTTTACACAACTGTTTCATTTTATTTAAATTTATGCAGTTATATTCTATATCTTACAAACACATTCCATGTATTCCAATCCCCTATCCGTTATAATAAAAGAAACAGGCAACAGGAGGAAAATCATGATCAAATATTTTACATTAGATAATGAGAAACTGCGTAATACCGGAAAGGAAACTGACCAAACGATCTGGTATTGTGTAGAACGTCCCAATCAAGAAGAGATTCATCAGCTGACACATCAATTTGAAATTCCGTCAGATTACATCACTTCCATATTGGACGATGCAGAAAATTCCCGTACAGAAGAATTCAATCAATCAAAGTTGACAAAACCAGCGTTATTATTGTTACAATATCCGTTTGCTAAAACAAGTCCTAGCGGTTATTTTCAAGTGGATACATACCCGCTCTCTATCATTTTGACGCCCAAAAAGAAGCTTATCACAATTACGAATCATGAACCACTATTTTTAAAGAAAGTCTTTAGTCAAACCTTTCCAAAAAGCGATGTTTCACCCAATCTCAATATCTTCTTTCAATTCATCTGGCAGGTTACACTGTCTTATAACAGTTATTTAGCTACGCTTCAATCTCAATGCGATACTTTGGAAGCCAAACTTCAAGTATCAACTGAAAACAAACAACTTTATCAAATCATGGATATCCAAAAAAGCCTTGTTTATTTCAGAGAAGCGACTTCTGCTAATTTAGATGCATTGAAAGAATTAGCGCAAAATAAACTTTTCCAAGAAAATCATGCGTTGAAAAACCATCTGCGTGATGTATTGGTAGAAACAGAGCAAGCAATGACTACTTCTCGCATTCAATTAAAACTAGTAGAACAAATGAATCAGACTTTTTCAGCAATTGTATCGAATAATTTGAATAATATTATGAAAATTTTAACTTCTTTAACGATTATATTAACTATACCAACAATCATCGGAAGTATCTATGGGATGAACATCAAGCTACCCATTGCTGAAAGAGATGATGCGTTTATCTGGCTAGTCCTATTAACATTATTTATTTGTATCGTAACTACCTATTATTTAAAAAAAGGGAAGTTTTTATAAAAAAGACCTCTTGTAGAAAAGACAAAAAGATTGTACACTTGGATTAACTAATTAATTACGAGGTTGAAAACAATGCGTGAAAAAAAACAAACAAGTACTTTTGCTAAAGTAACAAAATTTGTCATTTGGACGATGCTGATTTTAACGATTGGGTCTGTTGTCTTGACTGCTGTCATGAGTGTCATGTAAAAAATAAAATATAGCTATCAGCTGCTAAAAAGGACCTGAACCACTACGAGGTGGATCAGGTCCTTCTTGCGAGTTGCAATAGTTCTTTTGCATGTTCGAGTGTCAGTTTTGTAATCTCACTTCCAGCTAGCATGCGTGCAATTTCTTCTTCTCTTTCTTTTGTTTTCAATTCTGAAACAGAAGTTTGCGTACGACCATCAATCACTGCTTTCACGATATAATATTGATAGTCGGCGACTGCGGCGACTTGCGGTAGATGAGTGATGCACAAAACTTGAGAGTATTTCGATATTTGAGAAATTTTATCCGCGATGGCTTGTGCAACTCTTCCACTTACACCTGTATCCACTTCATCAAAGATAATACTTGTCATACCTTGCTCAGAAGAAAAAATCGTTTTCAAAGCCAGTAACATCCGAGATAATTCGCCGCCAGAAGCGACTTTCACTAAAGGCTTCAGCGGCTCTCCTGGATTGGTCGTAATGTAGAATTCGATTTGGTCAAACCCATCATGATTCAATTGTCTGTTTTCTTCTTTTAAGAAACGTACTTCAAACTCAGTGTTTTCCATATACAGACTTTTTAATTCATGCAGAATGGATTTTTCCAATTCTTTTGCGATTTTTTTACGCGCTTCATGAAGATCTGCGGCTTGTTGCTGAAGTAGAAGCTCTTTTTGCTCTAGTTCCTCTTTCATTTTGTCCAATTGACCTTCTGAAAAATCAGAAGAAGCTAGCTCTTCGGTGATTTCGTCATAGTAAGCCAATATCGACTCAATGGATTCGCCATATTTGCGTTTCAACTGTCGGATTAATTCTAGACGTTGAGTCACTTCTTCTAAACGGTTCTCATCTAACTCCAACAAATCGATTTGACGACTCATGTCTCCGATTGCATCTTGTAACAAATAGTAAGCACTTTGGATATTTTCATAAATTGCTTCATACTCCACATCTAGATGTGCGATCCCTTGCAATTCTGCAACGGCCAAGCCAACGCCATCTACACTGTTTTGTTCATTATTCGTCAGTGCTCCGTAGCCTGCAGCTAATCCATCAGCAATTTTTTGATAATTGCTAAGTTTTTCTCTTTCTTCTTTTAATTTCTCTTCTTCTCCGACTTGCAAATCAGCAGCAGCTATTTCTTCTTGCTGGAAATGGAGCATATCTATTCTCTGAACATAGGATTTTTCATTTTGCTGCACTTTTCGTACCCTTTTTTCCAGCTCACGATAAGAGGTATATTCTTGCTGATAACTCTTTTTCTTCTGTTGGAAAGCTGCATCTCCAAAACGATCCAATAAAGCAAGATGTGATTCAGGCTGGAGCAGTTCCTGATGTTCGTTTTGCCCTTGGATATCCACTAAATAACTGCCGATTTTCCTTAGATTAGCTAGCGTGATGATGTGACCATTCACTCGGCAAACATTTTTTCCAGTCAACGACATATCTCGTCGAACGATCAGATTGTCTTCATCCGTTTCGATACCTAATTCAACCATCAATTCAGAGAATCCTTCTTGTTTCGGAAGTTCAAACAATCCTTCAAGAATGCATTTTTCTGCGCCTTGACGTATATAATCGCTTGAACCTCTTCCTCCTGCTAACAAACCTAAAGCATCGATAATGATGGATTTACCCGCACCAGTCTCTCCGGTCAGCGCGGTCATTCCTTCGTGAAAAGAAAGCCGCAATTCCGGAATAATCGCAAAGTTAGTAATACTGATTTCTTGTAGCATCACATTCGCTCCTCAACTTAAAGGTAATGCAGGAAGTCTTTCTTTAGTAAAACTGCCTGGTCTTCAGTTCGTGTAATCATCAAAACATTATCGTCATCATTGATAATCGAAAATAATTCTTTCTTGTAGCGCTTATCGATCAAATTCGCTGCTGCCGAAGCATTCCCCGGCAAAGTTTTCAAAGTAACAAATTTTTCCATTTGGTCAACTGCTACGAAAGCGTCTTTTAACAGTTTTTCCAATTTAGTATTTACATCTTCATTTGTTTCAGCTGGTATACTATAACGGTAGCCGCCATCTGAGGCCGGTACCTTAATCAGTTTTAGTTCCTTTATATCTCTGGAAATCGTAGCTTGAGTAACAGATATTCCTTTGCTTTTCAGGATTTCAACAAATTCTTCCTGCTTTCGGATATCTTGCTCACTCAACAATCGAGTAATCAAACGATGCCGATCTTTTTTTCTCATTACGTCTTCGCTCCTTAGCTTATTCTTCTTAACCAATGATAGCTTATTTCCTTGGTATAATAAAGAAGAATCCGCATACTTCTCACTTGATTTTCACAGTTACAATTTATTTATGGTCAAACTGTTCGTGTGCGTTTGAAACCACTTCTGCCATATTAATAGCTGGATTGATCGTGCCGCTTTCAGGTACCTTCCTCAAGTGAGCCAAGAACTCGATATTTCCTTCTCCCCCCGTGATTGGAGAATAACTTACTTCCAGCACATCATATCCACCTTGTGCCGCAAATGACAAAATGTCTTCTAAAACTTTTTGATGGGTCTGTGCGTCACGAACAATTCCGTTTTTCCCTACAGCTTCTCTGCCTGCTTCGAATTGGGGTTTGATTAAGGCAATCACTTCTCCCTCTTCTTTTAAAATAGCATGTAATGGAGGCAGCATCAGTTTTAGTGAAATAAAAGAAACATCGATGACAGCAACTTCTGGAATCCCTAAGGTAAAGTCATCGGGTTTTGCATAACGAAAATTCACTCTTTCCATTACGACGACTCTAGGATCTTGTCTGATTTTCCAAGCTAGCTGATTGTAACCGACATCTAAAGCATAACTCATTTTAGCGCCATTTTGCAAAGCTGCATCAGTAAATCCGCCAGTGGAAGCACCGATATCTAACAATGTTTTTCCTTCAACAGATAGATCAAATGCTTTGAGCGCTTTTTCTAATTTTAATCCACCCCGAGAAACATAAGGAAGTTTTTTACCTTTGACTCTTAATTCACTACTTACTGGAATTTTTTCTCCCGGTTTATCAAACCGCTCGTTTTTTTCGTTGTAAATCAACCCAGCCATAACTGAACGTTTGGCTTGTTCTCTTGTTTCAAATAATCCTTGTTTGACCGCTAATACATCTACGCGTTCTTTTTCCATTCTTTCCCTCATTTCTCCACATCAAATTGCTTGATCATCTGGCGCATCAGCCCGCCATCAAAAGAAAAAACGTCCTCTTCTAATTTGTCTATGATCTTATTAGCGGATAACAACTCAATCTCCAACGCCTCATGTGTCTTTTCTAGTCCTAATAAACGCGGGTAAGTGTTTTTTTCCATACGTTCATCTTTGCCAGCTGTTTTCCCTAACGTTTTCGTTGTACCAATCACATCAAGTAGATCATCTCTTATCTGGAAAGCCAAACCTAAATGTTCGGCTAATCGTTGAAGTAGCAATAAGATTTCTTCAGGTTGCTTCGCTAATATACCTCCAGCTAGCAAGGCATAACGAATCAAACGTCCTGTCTTTCTTTCATGAATAAATGCTAATTCCTCTAATGAAAGCTTTTTTGATTCTCCTTCGATATCTGCAGCTTGTCCAGCCACCATACCTTGTGACCCCGCACAAACAGCTAATTGCTGAAGCAACAGAAGCTTAGGAGAATGACCCAAGTGTGCCATACTGATCAGCTGGAATGCGCCTGTCAGTAAACCATCTCCAGCCAATATAGCTAACGCTTCGCCGAATACTTTGTGATTGGTAGGTTTTCCCCTTCGAAGATCATCATTGTCCATCGCAGGCAAATCATCGTGGATCAAGGAATACGTATGCACCATTTCTAAAGCAGCTGCTACTTGATAGACGGGAACATCGATAGGCTCATCAAAGGAAGCAACGGCCGCTAAAAGTAATAAGGGACGGATTCTTTTTCCACCTGCTTTCACTGAATAAGTCATCGCATCACAGAGTGCTCTATCCGTCGTATGTTCATCTAAAAAAGACAAGATTTCTTTTTCTACAGCAGGTAGATGAATAGCTGAAAAGTCAGTTAATCTCATCTCAGCTTTCCTCGTTTCCGTCAAAATCAACTTCTTCATTTGATTCTGTCATCATTTTCGTCAAAGTTTCTTCTGCTTTAGCTAAGGTATCTTGGCAATGTTTGCTTAATTCCATTCCTCGTTTAAACGAATCTAGAGCTGATTCTAATGGAACGTCTCCTTGTTCTAGCTGCATGACGATTTTTTCTAATTCTTGCAGTGACTCTTCAAAAGTTGGATTTTCCATATTCTTATTCTCCTTTATCTATCTCTTGTACTTGTCCTTTAACGATTCCATCTTGATAATGGATTGTCAGCAAATCCCCTTGATGAATCTCGGAGACACTTTTTACTACTTGATCATTTAACGTCGTATAGCTGTAGCCTCTTCCCATGATTTTCAATGGACTCAACAAATCAAGAGATTGAACAGCTTGAGCAAAACGCTGCTGCTGTTGTTTCATATATTGTTGGATTTTCTCTTCTAAACGTTTTTCTAGATAAGCAGTTTCTTGGCGGGCTGCTTTGACTCGATAAAGCGGAGCCACTTGTTCCAATTGGTGGCTTAACGCGATCGTTTGCTTTTCTTTTGCATGATAAATCTGCTGTGTAGCTTGATATAATCGCTGTTTCAATTGATCTAATTTGATGGTCTGTCCTTCATACAATCTTTCAGGCTGCCGAAAGACATAGGAACGTCGAGCACGCTCGAACCGTTCTTGTTTGCGCTGGATCTGGCGTACAAACGCCTGCTGCAATCTAGCTTGCCGTTCTTGAATGCGCATCAACTCTTCTGACAAAACAGGAACAGCTAATTCTGCAGCTGCTGTTGGAGTAGCAGCCCGAACATCTGCTACTAAATCAGCGATCGTGGTATCTGTTTCATGTCCCACAGATGAGATCACCGGTGTATTGGCTTGATAAATCGCTCGGGCAACCCGTTCTTCATTAAACGGCCACAAATCCTCAATCGATCCGCCCCCACGACCAATGATCATTGTATCAAAATCGCCCATCTCTTCTACTCGTCGGATATTTTTGACAACATTGTCCGCTGCTTGATTCCCTTGTACAACGGTTGGGAACAAAACCAATTGGACAATTGGATACCTTCTTTTCACCGTCGTGATGATATCGCGTATAACCGCTCCGCTTGGACTGGTAAGAATCGCGATTCGCTTTGGGAAACGCGGCAACATTTTTTTAGGACCTTGAAAAAGGCCTTCCTTCATCAGCTTTTCTTTTCGTTCTTCCAATTCTTGATATAACGCACCTATTCCATCAGGCTCCATGTGCTCTACATAGATTTGATACGAACCTCCCGCTTCATAGAGTGAAATACGCCCAACAACAAGGACTTTCATTCCTTCTTTTGGCTGGAATCGTAATTTTTGGAATGCACCTTTGAACATAATAGCAGATATTTTTGCATGATCATCTTTTAAGCTGAAATATTGATGGGCATTGGCGCGTAAACGGAAATTCGATATTTCACCGGTTAAATATACCCGTTCTAAATAAGGATCGGCATCAAATTTACGTTTCAAATACCTCGTTAATGTAGTGACAGTTAAATATTCTTGTGCCATTTATTCACCTGCTCCAAAAGCTTCGGCAGATTTTACGGTTTGATACATCAGCATTGTGATAGTCATTGGCCCTACACCCTTTGGCACAGGAGTGATCCAGCCTGCAATAGGCTCCACTTCATCAAATTTCACATCACCGATCAGCTTACCGTTAGCATCACGGTTCATCCCTACATCGATCACTACAGCACCTGGTTTTACGAATTCTTTTGTGACAAAATGTCCACGTCCTATCGCTACGACTAAGATATCTGCTTCTTGTGCCAGTTCAGCCAGATTTTCGGTTTTAGAATGAGCAACAGTAACAGTTGCATCTGCCATCAAGAGCAGCTGAGCCATCGGTTTGCCGACGATATTGCTTCGTCCGATAACTACTGCTCGTTTACCCGCCGGATCGATAGAATAAGCTTCAAATATTTTCATGATGCCATATGGCGTACAAGGAATCTTGTCCGGTTTACCCGCAAGGAGTCTGCCTAAATTCATTGGATGAAAACCGTCTACGTCTTTTTCAGGACGGATAGCTAACAGGATCTTTTCTTCATCTATATGCTTTGGCAATGGTAATTGGACCAATATACCATGAAATCTAGGATCTTGATTGTATTTTTCGATTTCTGCAAGTAGTTCGTTTTCAGAAATCGTCTCAGGATAACGCTCTACTGATGAATGGATTCCGATTTCTTTTGCTACGCGTTCTTTATTTCTTACATAGGTTTGACTGGCTGGATTTTCCCCTACCAATAAAACAACTAATCCGGGATGGATACCATTATCTTTCAATTTTTGGATTTTTTCAGCAATGTCTGCCTGCATTTTTTCAGCTAATTCTTTTCCGTTAATCAATTCTGCCATCTAACCACTCCCAGATATTTTTTGTGTTTTCATTCTACCATAGAATTTTCCCGATTTATAACAGGTTTATGATGATTCACAGAAAAAAGCTAGGACTTACGCCCCAGCTTCTAATTCTTTTAATACATTGGATAAAACACCGTTGACGAATTTACGCGAACGGTCATCACTAAATGTTTTTGCCAACTCAATTGCTTCATTTAAAGCAACAGCCGCTGGTACATCTGTCACATAAGTCATTTCAAAAATCGCGATACGCAAGATCACCAAATCCATTTTTGAGATCCGATTGATATGCCAATTGTTTTTCAAATGTTTTTCGATTACTTTATCCAATTCATCTTTTTTTGCACAGACACCGCCAACTAGCGTATCAAGATAAACAGGAACAAACTCTGATTCATCTTCATTGATCATGTCGCGGTGGTCTAATTCGATTGCGTTGAAAATCGCATCTTCTTTTGTTAGGTCTGCATTGAAGTCTAACGGAAATAAAGCCTGCAATGCCATCTCCCGAATCTCGTGTCTTGATAATTCTTTATTCATTCTCTTCCTCTTCGTCTTCAAAAAGTTCTTCGATTGTTGGTTGTTCTAATTTTTCAGGAACAACAGCTACTACATGGATATTGACTTCAGCTAGATCGATATCTGTCATGAAAAGGACTTGCTGGCTAACCCGTTCTTGCATTTCCATTGCAACTTTAGGAACTGAAACACCATATTCCAGGTAGCAGTAAAGATCTACTTTCAAGCCATCTTCCTCATTTGCCAAGTAAACACCTTTTCCGTGAGCTGCTCGTCCTAATAATTCAGTGACATTGCTGGCAAAAGTTCCGCGCATTCCATATACGCCTTCTACTTTAGAAGCAGCAATCCCGATGATTACTTCGATGACTTCAGGAGCAATCACGATCTCTCCCAAATCTTGGTTTGCGTTTAAAATCAAATTTTTTTCATCTGCCATTTATTTATTCCTCCCTTTGCCTAAGCACGAGATACATCCGAATTCTCTATGATGCGGCTATAATGATCATTTGGTAAAAAAACTGCCGCCGATCAGCTGCAAATTGCTATGAATTGGAGAAAATATCCAACTTTATTATCTCTTACAGCTTAAAAGTTCTTCTATAGTGTATCATTAAATCAAGCGATTTTCTATAACAAAGTCTGTGAACACTGATTTTTACGCTTACTTCTTTTATGGACGAGACTATAAGATGATCAATTCTTTTGGTGAACGAGTCAATACACGATTGCCATCTTCTGTGATCAGCAAATCGTCCTCAATACGTACCCCACCGATTCCTGGTAAGTAGATCCCTGGCTCGTCAGTAATTACATTTCCTGGTACAAATTGCTTTTCCGCACGAGAAGAAACATTCGGTCCTTCGTGGATCTCCAGACCGATCCCATGTCCTGTAGAATGTCCAAATGCTTCACCGTAACCATGTTTTGAAATATAATCTCTAGCAACTGCGTCTAATTGTACACCAGTCATTCCTGGTTTCGCAGCATCAATAACCGCTAATTGCGCATCTAGAACTACTTGATATATTTCTTTTAATTTTTCTCCAGGATCACCAATAGCGAATGTACGTGTCATATCAGAAACATACCCTTCGTAATAGCAGCCAAAATCCAACGTGATCAAGTCACCTTGTTCGATGAGTTTCTTGCTTGCTACACCATGCGGCATAGCCGAACGCAATCCGCTAGCAACGATCGTATCAAAAGAAACACCTGAAGCGCCAAGAGAACGCATATAAAAGTCTAGTTGATTTGCGACTTCAATCTCAGTCATGCCCGGTTGGATCATTTTCAGGATGTGATCATAAGCCATATCCGCAATATTACATGCTTTTTCGATAATGGCGATTTCTTCTTCATCTTTCACTTCTCTAAGTTCTTCAATCATCTGTGAAACAGGTACTAATTCCGCATCGATGATTTCTTCTAAAACCGAATATTCTAAAAATGAGACTGTTGTTTCCTCAAAAGCTAATGAGTGCAGTTCTTCTTTGCGTACTAAGTTTGCTACCTCATCAAAAATAGGTCCGACATTTTTAATAATTTCAAACCCTTGAGCCTGCGCTGCCGCCTGCTCGGTATAACGAAAATCAGTAATAAAAAATGCTTTTTCCAAAGTAATAACAGCTAATCCTGTCGTACCTGTAAAGTTCGTTAAGTAACGAAGATTGTACGGACTGGTAACCAAAAATGAATCCAAATTTTCTTCTTGCATTTTTTTGCGCAATTTTTCTACACGTAGCATCATAATGAAACTCCCTCTTTCTTTGCACGCTTTTTTCTATTATAGCAAACTTTTCTTCGTACACGACAGTTAAATAAAAATTTCCGGAAAACTTCTTTTTCTTTTAAAGAAAGAAAGCCAAAAAGGAGTCACAGTCTCGCTGCAACTCCTTTTAGTTTACTATTTTGTAAAAAACTTATGACCGTTTTCCAAAGAAAAACGAGACAACTGCTACCAAAATCACTGCGCCTAAAATAGATGGAATAAGTGCCATACCTGCAGCTTTTGGTCCCCATTCGCCGAAAATCGCTTGTCCAATACTTGAACCAACTAATCCAGCAATGATATTCGTGATACAGCCCATCGAATTTCCTTTGCTAGTGATTGCACCTGCAATCGCTCCGATCACAGCTCCAACAATCAATGTCCATAACCAACTCATAATATAACCTCCTTCTTTGCTAATCAATTTTAGCATAAGGGATTTAAAGGGGACAAATAATTGGTTCTGCTATTTCATATTTTCTTCTGCAAAGTAAAAAATAAAGAAAACCTCCCCTTAGAAGTTTTCTTTATTTTTTATTTGCGTTTAAACATGCTACGGATACCACGTTTCACTACATCAAAGAAACTCAATGACTGTACCATTCTATCTTCATCTACATATTCTCTGATCGCACGAAGTACTTTTTTAGGTTCTTTGGAAGAAAATGTGTATGTACCATTTTTTTTCGTTTGAATGGCATATCGAGGAATCCATTTTCCTTTTAGCATGACCGATGCTAGTACATAATCCACTTCTTCCCATGGAATTTGGATATATTTGCGTCTATCTCGCGCATGGTAAAATTCAAAGCCATTATCGCCTATCATGATTTGTCCGTAATCTGTCAGCCCCGTAAATGAAGTAGCGTCAATTACTAAGTCTACTTTTGTATTGATTGATTGAACCATTTTCTCCCTCCAAATATCTGTTTATTCACAGTATACTATATAAAAAAAGCTCGGGACAACGCCCGAGCTATATTTTTATGGATTATAAAAGTCCGATGACGTGTCCTACAACACCGACTACGAATAAGCCAAGGATAATAACGATTGGAGAAACTTTTTTCTTAAGCAACCACATACAGAACAATGTTAATCCTAATGCAGCTAAACCAGGAATCAATTGGTCTAAGTTGTCTTGTAACGTTGTTACCTTTTCAGGAGAAAGGGCTAAGCCATTATTAACTTGTTCAAATGCACTCTTGATTCCTTCACCACCTGAAGGTAATTTATCCCATTCGATGTAAGCACCTTTATCTAATTTTACAGTTGATACAACTGGTAAGAATTTGATTGATACCCATCTTTGTACCAAGGCAGCTAATACGAACATCCCTAAAATAGAAGCACCTTTTGTTACGTCTTGTAATAATCCGCCAGAAAGGTCATCCGTAATTTTAGAACCAGCTCTGTAGCCGAATTCTTGTGTATACCACATGAATGCCCAACGAATAATGTTCCAACCTAAGAAGAAGATGATTGGTCCAAGGATATTTCCTCCCATAGCTAATGAAGCACCTAGTGCACCTAGCATTGGACGTACTGTAAACCAGAACACTGGGTCACCAACACCAGCTAAAGGACCCATCATACCTACTTTAACCCCTTGAATCGCTACATCATCAACAGGTGCGCCATTCGCACGTTCTTCTTCCAGTGCCAATGTAACCCCTAAAATTGGAGAAGCAATGTATGGGTGTGTATTAAAGAATTCCAAGTGACGTTTCAATGCTGCAGAACGTTCTTCTTTTGTTTTGTATAATTTTTTGATTGCTGGAATCATAGAAAATGCCCAGCCACCGTTTTGCATACGTTCGTAGTTCCATGAACCTTGAATGAAGGTAGAGCGCCATGCAACAGCTAAACGATCTTTTTTTGATAATTTGATTTTTTCTTCTGCCATTTTATTTTCCTCCTTCAAGATTAATAGTCATTCAAAATGTCGCCTAAAGGGTCACCAGAGTTGCTTCCGCCTCCATTATTTGATGAACCACCCATTTTAGAAAGGTTCAAGTAAATAAGAGCTAATGCAACACCTAAAGCACCTAGAGCAATCAATGTTAATTGAGAAATTGCAGCTACAACGAAACCGATAATGAAGAATGGCCATACTTCTTTTGTAGCCATCATGTTGATTACCAAAGCGTAACCTACAGCTACGACCATTCCCCCACCGATAGCCATACCATCTGTTAACCATGCTGGCATTGATTCAAGGAATGATTGCACAGTTTGTGCTGGGATAAATAGCAATGCTGCTGCTGGGACCGCGATACGAACCCCTTGTAAACATACAGCAATGATGTGCCACATTTCAACCGTACGGATGTTTCCTTCTTCAGCAGCTGCATCCATCAAATGAACGATTGGAACAGCGATTGTACGTACGATCATTGTTAAGAACAACCCTGCAACAGCCAAAGGAACGGCAATCGCGATCGCAGAAGGAACACCTTTAACACCTTGTCCACCTAAAACTAAAATAATTGCTGATGCTACTGATGCTAATGCAGCATCTGGTGCTACAGCAGCACCGATATTTGCCCAACCTAAAGCGATCATTTGAAGCGTACCGCCAAGTACGATACCAGCTTCGAGGTTTCCGGTAACTAAACCGATCAATGTACATGCCACTAGTGGTTGATGAAATTGAAATTCATCAAGAATACCTTCCATACCAGCTAGAAAGGCAACTAATACGACTAAAATTATTGAAATAATAGACATGATAAGCCTCCTATAAATTTTAATATTATTTATTACGCTTTTGCTAATTCAGCTTTTGCTTTTTTCAAAATGTCATCCATGTTATCGCGTGAATCATTAGGTACTTTACGTACATCGAATTTCACACCTTTTTGTTCAAGCTTCTCAAACGCTTCAACATCTTCTTGTCCCATAGACAATACTTTACTTACAACGACTTTACCAACCGAATGCGCCATTGACCCAACATTTAATTCTTTGATGTCCACGCCACCTTCAACAGCTGTCAATACATCTTCAGGATTTTCAAATAAAAGCAATGCTTTGGTATTTCCAAAACGAGGGTCTTTTGCGACTTCGATCATTTTGCTAATAGGAATAACATTTGCTTTTACACCTGGAGGAGCAGCTTGTTCGATTAGTCTCTTACGCAGATCATCCTTTGATACTGCATCTGAAACAACGATAATACGGTTTGGTTGCACTGCTTTTGTCCAAGCTGTCGCAACTTGTCCATGTAACAGACGTGAGTCAACACGAGCTAATACATATTTGATTTTCCCGTCTCCGACCACAGTTCCTTCTGGAAGTGCTCCTTTAGGTTGTGCGTCTTCAACTGCTGCTTTCGGTGCTTCTGCCGGTTCTAATTCTTCCGGTTTCACTTTTACACCATCTTTTGCTGTTTCAATGATATGCGCTGCAATTTCATGAGCAGATTCCATTGAAAAGCGTGATGCATAGGCTTCAATCAACATTGGCAAATTCAAACCGCTGACGATTGCCCATTTATCTTTGTGCTCTTCGAATAATGTGTTTGATTGATTGAACGGTGTTCCGCCCCATAAATCAACTAAGAATAACACTTCGTCTTGATTATCAAAAGAAGCAACCGCTTCTTCTAATTTGGCTCTCAAGTCATCTGGACCTTCACTTGGTTTCAAAATCACGGCTTTGACGTTTTCTTGTTCGCCAAAGATCATTGAACCGGATTGTAAGATTCCTTCAGCAAATTGTCCATGACTTGCTAGGATAATCCCTACCATATTTATACCTCCTATTTACTTTTGTTGTAACAAATTCAAAAATATTAATAATTGCTAACCATTACAACAGAATTATTTGACCTTTTCCAACAACCATTTTTGTTACACCTTTTTGATTTTCGCTAGTAGTTCCATCAAAAGGATTTTCCTGTCAGCAGGTACTTTTCGAATCTCTAACTCCACTTCTTGACTGTTCAAGTAACGAAAGGAATCAATATCTTGTTGATTTACTGAAACAAAATTGGTAATCATTGATTTGCCTTCAGTAAAACTCATACCGCCGATATTCAACGACTTCAACTGTACACCGCAGCGGACAACCGCTTCAACATCTTGGGGATTGGTGAATAAAAGCATCACTTTTGCTCGTGATAATAGTCCACTATGATAGATTTGAATCATTTTCTGCACGGTTATTACATTTGCTGTGATTCCCGGCGGTGCAGCTTCTTTTAATAGAAACTTTCTCAATTTATCTTGAGCAACTACATCGCTAATCACAATGATACGTTCAACACCTGTTTGCTTCGACCAAACTGTTGCGACTTGCCCGTGGATTAAACGATCATCTATACGTGCCAATCGAATATCCATCTGCAAAACTCCTTCTTCCTCACTACTTCACAGAAACCCCTATCATTTCTGTGTGAACAACCACCTCCTAGCACACACTACTATAAGCAAAAAGCGTGCCAACTTTTTTATGATACACTAATTGAATTTAAAGGATTCTTAACCAATACACAAAAACGATACACTATGAAAGTGTATCGTTTTTGTGTATTTAAGGCATAGTGTATTCTTTTTTATCTAGCTGATTATGCACTAGACGTAGCAGATAATACATTTCTTCTATTGGCACTTTTACTTTTATCTTATCTTCTAGCAGGACAACCGAGGCTGTTAATTGATTATAAAGAGGATCACTCATTGTATTCGTCAATTCGTTTTCTTCCACCGTCAACGTTTCATTTCGAATAATCCGTTCGATCATTCCTGCTGCGTGCATCACTAAGTTGATCTTAAAACCATATTCTTCATTGCCAATTCCCATCGTCTGAGAGACTTGTGTAGAAAATTGCCACATTGGATCGATTAGTTTACTACCATTGATAAAGATGAAGTTCTCAGAGATAAACTCAACACATGTTTTTTTAGCTGTCTCTTCATCTAGCGAGACGAATTCAGTTTCTTCCATTTCTGATTCCATAAGCAACTGATCCAAAATGACTTCGATATTTTGATCAATGAAGCGCTCTAAAGGAATAAATGGTGCTTGGATATTCAAATCAGTAATTCCAGTAGTTGCTATGATCTGATATTCTTTTTGGATAACTGGCAATTCTTCTTTCACTTCCACAATCGACAAAGCTAGAACTTCTAATTCTGTTTCTTGACGCTTATTTACCGCTCGTTCGATCAATTCTTTGATTCTTTGCGCTGTACCTTCGCCAGATGCACAAATGGCCAAAACAGCTTTTTTCTTATGGATAGGTTTTGTTTCCTGGACAGGTTCTACAGAAGATATTTCTGCGTAACCTCGAAAATTCT
Source organism: Enterococcus sp. HMSC076E04 (assembly GCF_001814285.1). Classification (NCBI taxonomy): domain Bacteria; kingdom Bacillati; phylum Bacillota; class Bacilli; order Lactobacillales; family Enterococcaceae; genus Enterococcus; species Enterococcus sp. HMSC076E04. The sequence continues at coordinate 50,837 of NZ_KV815638.1, forward strand.
TCAATGATTCATGCAACATATCTAAATCTGTCCCTAATACAGAGACCTTTCGCACAGTTTCCAAAACTAGAGAAGTTGTTACCATGTCAACGGTACGTACAGGTATCCCGGTGTCTCGCTGAATTTGCGAATTAAATGAGGCGAGGGACCCCATATCCACTAATAGTATGACCCCGCTTCCTTCATCTACTTCTTGTACATTGCGTTCAATTCGGTCTAAAGCTGTTTTCGGATCCATATCCAACGGCATGTCTACTGCTCGTACATTCTCTGCATCTAACAACTGTTGGACAACCTGAACCATACTGCTTGCTGTACTGTTTCCGTGAGCCGCAACGACTACACCGATTCTGCCGCTTGCTTGGTTCGCCCGTAACGAGACGAGTAGAACAGTCAAGTAGTAGTCTTCACTTTCTGGAATATCCACTTGAAAATACGTTTCTATATAACTACGCACTTCTTTCGCAACAGCATATTCATCTGGAAAATCAAATGCCATCTCACGGATATTATCATTCGTATGCCGTTCTTCTCCTAAATTGATCTTTTTCAAAAACGAACTGATATGCAAGCTCATAGCATAAATAAAGTTTTGCTGAAAGTCATATGGTAAAGATCTTTTGACCATTACATAAATCTGATTGGTCACTTCTATGATTTTTGGATCTACAAATTCTGCTAATTTGCTATCTGCATTAAAAGAAAACCCATGGTCTTTATAAAAAGACTTCAGATGGATGTTGATATCTGTAGAAATAAAGTGATTGATTGCTTCTTGGTCCAACCCATCCGACTTCAGCAAAGCTGCTTTATCTCCGATGATATCATATAGATTATAAGGTAATTCATAGGAGTCTGATTGGATTTTCATGATCGTATCGTTTGGTGCTACAGTTATCTTTGGCTCCAATATTTTAGAAAGCTCTGCCATTGCACTGCGGTTGCTTGCTAATTGAATCAATCCGCTACGAATCCCTTCTGTCAAATCATCAATCGTAATCGATATTTCGGGAGATTGCATATGATTTAGAAATCCTCGTGCGCATACTAACTGGATATTCGACTTCAATTGACCTATATTACCATAAGTCACACTGCCAATCAGTGCTTTTGCTACATCTTCTGTCAAAGAGATCTTTCGTTGCGTGCGGTTCGCTTCGTGGGCAATCATAATTTTTACTAAATCGACTTTCTCATTTGCAGGACGTTTTTCAAAAGCCGGAAGTTTGATATTAATTGGGATACGCCGAACAAAAGTTTCCAATAGCGAAGAGCCTGGATCTTCTGTGGTCGCACCTACGATTCGTACATTTGCTTCATGAGATTTCGTTGTTTCTCCAAGTCGACTGTAAGTCCCGTGATCCATAAAGTAAAAGATCATTTCTTGACCTTCTGGAGGCAATCGGTGAATTTCATCCAGAAATAGCATACCACCATCCGCTTGATCGATAATTCCCATTTTTTCTTCATCTGCACCTGTAAAGGCTCCTTTTGCATACCCAAATAAATGGCTCATCAAAAGCTCAGGGTTATTCGCGTAATCAGCACAATTGAAAACAATCAGTTCCGTTTCCTCATCTATTACATGATGTGCTTTGGCAAAATGATACATCGCGTGCGCAAAATAAGTCTTTCCTGATCCGGTAGGTCCTGTAATCAAGCAATTTAATCCTCTTGGCGGATACAAGATCGCAGCTTTTGCCTGTTCCACTGAGTTTTTCATGCTACCATTAGCTCCAATGATTTTTGCAAAGATATCCTTAGTATCTATCTGGAGCGTATTTTTTTCTTCAGAGACCGGCGTTTCTTTGTAACTGACCACATGTTTTGCAGCTGGCTTTACGTGCGTAGCGAGTGTTTGATATATGTAACGTACTGGTCGTCCATCTGTCTTTATCAATTTTCCTTCGCGCACTAGCTGATTCAGATCCTTACTGCTATTCGTTCGTTGGATTCCTAACACTTCAGCAATTTCTTGTGTCGTTACTCCTTGGTCATATTCTGCCTTTGTTAAATGAGCGGTTTTTTCTTTGACATACATATAAATTCGGTCCATGCGTTTTGCCAATGGTATCGCTCCTTTTCTATAGACTGTTGTTCTTAGGCTTCAAAACATAATACTATGTATTTATTTCCGTTTCGTCAACTATTTACCTGATTTTGTTTCGTTGACAACAAGCGAAGGGACAAGCGTAATGAAGATAAAAGAACACAAAATATCAATTCCATTTTTATATTGGAAACAAGAAAAAGAACACTATTTATTCTACAATGATGCTGCTGATAGCAAACAATATCGCTTTCATTAATAAAAACAATCGTTATCAAAACATTCTGATTACAAGATGGCAAAAAAATATTAAGCGTAAAAAGACATGGTAACCTTCGCATCCTTCATTACAACTTTTATTTTTATAAACAAAGAAGAGGCTGTGACAAAAGTCTTGTCACAACCTCTTTAATCGCAAGATTCAATTAAGCTTCTTGAGCTACTGGATAAACAGACACTTGTTTTTTGTTACGGCCTTTACGTTCGAAACGTACTACGCCATCAACTTTTGCAAATAAAGTGTCGTCTCCACCGATACCCACGTTTACACCTGGATAGATTTTTGTACCGCGTTGACGGTAAAGAATTGATCCACCTGTAACTGTTTGTCCATCAGCGCGTTTAGCACCTAGACGTTTTGATTCTGAGTCACGGCCGTTAGATGTAGAACCGCCACCTTTTTTGTGGGCAAATAATTGTAGATTCATAGATAACAACATGGTCTGCACCTCCTATTTATCATTGATTGTTTTAATTTGGATATATTCTGAGTTTTCAGCTTCTATTGATTGTAAACCTAATAAAAGATTTTCTAATAGAATCTCAGCAATATTGTTTTGTTCTTGTGTCATTCCTGAAGTGACTTCGGTATAAAGATAACCGCCTTCTTCTTCATTCATTTCAACAATCGGTTCAAAACCGGCTAATGAGGCAATCCCGTTGACAGTGCTGATCGCTAACGCAGAAACACCTGCACAAACGATATCACTTCCATAAGGACCAGCATCAGCATGCCCGGTCAAAGTGAATGAAACGATCTGACCTGCGTCATTTCGCTTAAATGTTCCTTTGATCATATATAGGCCTTCTTTCTCAAACGCTGATTAAGCGTTGATCGCGTCGATAACCACTTTTGTATATGGTTGACGATGACCTTGTTTGCGGTGTGAATGTTTTTTAGGTTTGTATTTGAAAGTAACGACTTTCTTTTGTTTGCCGTGTTTTTCAACAGTACCTTCAACAGTTGCACCTGCAACAGTTGGAGCGCCTACTTTTGTAGATTCGCCACCTACTAAGATAACTTCGTCAAAAACAACTTTTTCTCCTGCTTCAACGTCAAGTTTTTCAACATAGATTGCTTGTCCAACTTCAACTTTTACTTGTTTACCACCAGTTTTAATAATTGCGTACATGCTATAAAGCACCTCCTTCTGATATACTTAGACTCGCCATCCGAAGTGACAGCATCTGCTGTGCTTATTACTTGTTCTGAGCGGTTGTAGCTGTGGAGTCCACAATTACAACAGTACTAGCTTACCAGAACAGCCGCTGTTCGTCAACTAAATTTAAAGTCAAAAAATGAAATAAAGATTTAAACAATCGTTCTCCTGCTTTTCTTTCCCCTTCGTTTCTGCCAAATAAAATAGTCGCATTGCGTTTCTTTTCTTCTTATAATAAAAGAAAAAGGAGGAGCACAAATGGAATACCCAACAGAATTGATACAAGAGGCTTCTTTAAGGATGAACGGCCGTCCTGTAGAAGGGTTTGTCGCTGGGCAAGGACCTCTTCATCCTAAATTAATGCTTGTAGGAGAAGCCCCAGGGAAAACAGAGATTGATACACACATCCCTTTTAGCGGACAAGCTGGAAAAGAATTGATGCAGGCACTTTCTTCCACTGGTTTAACACGAGAAGAGGTTTATATCACCAGTGCTGTACGGAGTCGCCCGTATCGCGTGACTCATCGGATCAATAAACGGACACAACAGACAGAAACTGTTTATCCAAATCGTACACCTACGCGATCCGAAGTATTTGCACACGCACCGATACTGGATTACGAACTGATGGAAGTCCAGCCAAAATTAATTGCAACACTTGGAAATATTGGCCTGCAACGATTACTTGGTAAAGAATATACAGTTACCAAAAACCATGGTCAACTCTATACAGGTCCCGTCTTACAGCTAACAGAACAAAAAGATGCCTACGAATGGTCAGAAAAAAACTACCGTATCCTTCCACTTTTTCATCCAGCAGCTATTTTTTATAATCGTTCCCTTGTACCTGTTATCCATCAAGATTGGCAAGTACTAGCTTCACTTTTACAACAAGATTAAAAAGAACAGACAAGACGGTGTAATTTTTAGTTTACAGTCTTGTCTGTTCTTTTTCATTGTTTTAATGGCTCATTGCCGTATATTTCGCATGCAATGCTGTCAACGCATGAGCAACTGTTTGATGTTGATGTGTGGATGTATATTCCCATAGGTGAGAAAGCTGTTTTTCTACTTCTGGCTGCAAGGAAGTATAAATAATCGTTTGTCCTCTCTGTTCTGCTTTTTCTTGAAATTCATCAAAAACTGCACGTGCCGTCAAATCAATACTTGGTACCCCGCGCATGGAGAAGATAACACCGTCGTGATGGTTTAGTTCTTCCAATTTATTTTTTAGTTTCTCTGAAGACATGAAAAATAGCGGACCGCTAATGTACACTACTGTCCAATTATTCAGCTTTTCCGTTTCTGGCAGCCCCATTCTTTGCCAATCGATTGTTTCTAATGAAATCGTGATAGCCGCACTTTTTACAACAAAAAATACACAACCGCCGATAATCCCAATTACAATAGCAATACTTAAATCAAAGATGACTGTACAAATCATTGTAAGAACAAACAATAGAATAGCTGACCAATATTTATGAACAAATAGCTCCTTAATCGTTCTCCATTCATTCATACGCCAAGCTGTCACGATCAAAACGCCTGCAAGTGCCGGCATCGGAATCTGTGACATCACTGGCGCAAAAACAAGCATGGAGAGCAACAAGACAACTGCATGGATCATGCCAGCTAATCTGGTTTGTGCGCCAGATTTGATGGCCACACTTGTACGAGCAATGGCTGCAGTAGCAGGAATCCCACCAAAAAAAGGAAGCAATAGATTTCCAACCCCTTGTGCCACTAATTCTTGGTTACTGTCTAATGATTTATTCGCCATTCGACCAGCAGAAGCACCACATAATAAGCTCTCAATCATCCCTAACAGAGCAATACTAATGGCCGGAACGGCTACTTGTTGCAAGGCAGAAAAGCTAAAATCTCCCAAGCCCAAGCGATTACTGCTGATCAGTGTTTGTGGGATGTTACCAACAGTGGCTACTGGTAAATGACACAGTAGCGTAACTGCTGTTGCTAAAATGATGGCCAACAGCGAACTAGGCATTCGTTTCGCCCATTTTTTCGGATAGATGAACATCCCTAAAATGACTAGTCCTCCCATAATCAAAGATGCTATGTTTATTGGAAAACCTAGTGTTTGATAACTACTTAGCTTTTCAATAACATTTGTACCTTCCGAATGAACACCAAACAAATTATCGATCTGACCTAATGCAATAATAATAGCAATACCTGAAGTAAATCCTGTGATTACTGGTGCTGGGATAAAAGAAGTTAGTGTTCCTAATCGGAAAAGTCCTGCTGCAAGTAAAAATAGACCTGCCAAAAAAGTAGCAAGCAACACACCTTGCATTCCCTTTGTTGCCGCAATGGACATTAGAATAGCTGCCATTGCGCCTGTCGGACCTGATATTTGATAAAAACCGCCTGATAAACCGCCAATAACGAGGCCGGCAATGATAGCCGTAATCAAACCTGCGGACGCATCGGCTCCGCTTGATACCCCAAAAGCCAAGGCTAAAGGCAATGCTACAGCAGCTACTGTGATTCCAGCCAAAAGATCTTTCTGAAATCTTGAAAGATCATAACCTAAAAATTCTTTTTTTAGTGATAAAACATAATTTTTGAACACCTATCTAACTCCTTTTCATGAAATTTTCTAAAATACCATTCATTAGAATAGCATATTTCATGAGAAAAAGTAATATTTTTCACAAAGTTTCCTGTCCAATAGATCCTTGTTTTTCTACATTTAGAAGAAAATAGAAAGCAAGGCCAACAGAGCTAACCCACCTTGTTTTAGTAAAACCCAACGATCGCTAGTCAGACTTCCATACAATGCAACAATAAAAATTGATAGCAACAGCATACTTGTAATTTCTTTAGGTGCGGAAGAAAGGTAAGCTCCGTAAAGTAGTCCCACCCCTAATAGTCCATTGTATACTCCTTGATTCTTAAATAATGTTTGAACAGATTTTCTGCTTAATTCTTCTTTATTCATTTTAAAAACTCTGCTTGTCGTATCGGAATCAGTTCTTACTGTTTCGATGTACATGATATAAAAAAATTCGATGGCCACTAGAGTGACTAAAATTTTTGATAATATTGACATATTTGCTTCCTCTTTCTGATGGATTTTATTTTTACTTCCTATAATTGTACTAGATAAAGATGTTTTTTTTATTTTATTTGCCTTTGAAAACAAACAATATTGGCACAAAAAACAAAGAAAAACCGTTAGAAACTGAGGTTTCTAACGGTTTTTTAGCGTCACAGGAGGGATTCGAACCCCCGACCGTCCGCTTAGAAGGCGGATGCTCTATCCAGCTGAGCTACTATGACAGGAATCAGCGGAACATCAATAATTATAGATAATTAAATTGCTTCTGTCAATATGAAATAGTTATTTAATTAGCAAATAGCCAATTATTTTAATTCAACTACCAAATCAATCCTTTGAAAAGAAACATTCGCTTCCATCTATTCTAAGGTTATCAGTCGAAAACAGGAGTTGCATTGTCTTCATGCTTACTCCTGTTTATTTCAATCTATTTACTATTTCCTTCAGTTGTTTTACAAATACAGTCTCTTTCACATCAAATTTAGATGGATTCCTTGATATAATCAATCACTTACTGATTGTCATAATCATGTATCACCAATCGATTTCTTCTGCTTCTTTTGTCATTAAGATTACACCATCGCCTAATGGTAAGATGGTCGATGTCAAATCAGGATGGTTCATCACGACACGAAGGAATACATTTAATTTACGATGGATAGCTCGTTTGCCACGAGGAATCTCTTCATCAGGGAGCAAGATCGTCCCTCCTTGGAAAATATCATCTACCATCAAAACGCCACCTTTTCGTAACAAACGCAAACATTCAGGTAAAAATTCAATATATTTTGATTTTGCACTATCCATAAAAATAAAGTCATATGGACCAGACAACTCAGGCAAAATATCTGCGGCTTGCCCTTCAAGCAAGGTTACTTTATCTGTCAATCCTAGACGTTCATAGTTTTTTTTCGCTTTCTCGATCATGACATCGAAACGATCAATGGTCGTAACATGAGCATTTTCTCCGATTGTTGTCGCCATGACACTTGATGAAAAACCGATAGCTGCACCGATCTCTAAGATTCGTTCAGGCTGAATCTGTCCAAGTAAAAATTTCAAAAATACAACTGTTTCGTGGGGAATAACCGGTACTTCTGCTACATGAGCTTCTTCTTCCAATTTGCCTAGCTCACCCGGTAATTTTTTTTGCTGGGTACGCATAAAGTCCAATAGTTCTTCTTTGACTACAGGACGATGCATCATTTCATTGCGCATACTACTCCTCCTCTTTACACATTATACGAACAACTAGCTAAATCTACAAGCTGTATGAGTATTTTCCGTATCACTCGTTCAGAAGAGTAATGGTATCTCTTGAATATATTTGTCTTTTTCAACATTCTCACAAAAATTTCTGTGTTCGTCTCCGCTTCTTCTTCAACTCTACAAAAGTATTCCAAGCTGTGATTCCTGTTAAGCAAAAAGCAATCGTAAAGAATAACCCCTGGATCCATGCAAATGCTGTTTTGGAAAGGACCAGACCAATATATGGAATCTGGAAGATTGGACTACCGATAATATTTCTCTTTTTTACTACTCCAGGCTCGATATAAGTCCGTGTGTCAGCTTTTGTATAAAAGTCGTTGTAGTTGTTTTCAATAGCTATTACGCGACGTGTCGAGATTTTTTTACCTGAATTTTCATAATATGTAATAATATCTCCGACTAAAATCTCATCTGTATTTTTTGGTCGTACATATATCAGATTTCCTTGTGCATAATATGGGTTCATTTCTCTATCCTCAATAATATAAGGAGTCAATCCAAAAATTCGGGGAACCAAGACGACGAGAAGAATAAGTATTAAAAATATAATCAGCGTTACAGAACTAACAAAAGTTATTTTTTTGTAATCAGGCATCGTTTTCAACTCCTTTCTTTCTTCAATCCTTCTTAATCATATAATAACGATAAATTTTTTTCAAATTATAACTGTAAAAACACATTTTTATGACAACGACGTTTTTTGATTCTATTTCCTCATCTTTATCTCATTTTTTATTATAAATAATTGACGTTAGTAAAAAAAACGTTTACCCTAAAATTACAAGTTTTAGAAAGGAATACCTTTATGGCTTTTTTTAATAACATATATAATAAAAAAGAATCTTTCTATATGCGCATAAAATGGAGCATAATAATTATATTATCAGTATTATTTTTAGCAGGGATTGCTTATTTCTTCTATTTTATCTTCTCTCCTGCTGATAGTAATCAAATGAAAGAAATAAAAGATTCATGGGTTTTCTATTCAAAAGATGATCCTGATTTTAAGTTTGACAGCAAGTACACTCGTACGATTCCTACCGTAGACAAAGATGAAACATTTATTATGGAAACGACACTTGAGAAACCGTTGAACGAAGCAAATTTACTAATCAAAGGAAATCACCAATGGATTACTGTGTATCTAAACGGAAACATTTTATACCAACGGGAAGATTACGACGCAGAAAGCAACCCTGGATTATCGCTGGCTGTGATAGATTTACCATCAGATTACATCGGAAAAAAATTGATGATCTCTGTCTCATCTCCTTATCAAAACTACGCTGGGTTGCCACCGAAAGTCTATATAGGTACAACTGGTCCGTTAATCGGTTTTATCTATTCTCAATCAGTACCGCAAGTATTAACGATGATCATTGCAGTTTTCATTGCTATTGGGACGTTTATCTATACCATCTACTTGATGTACAAACAAAAACGGCTTGAATACTCGCTGATTATCTTAAGCTGCTTTGCTTTGGCATTAGGATTTGAAGCTGTTTCAGAAGATATTTTAAGTGGCATCCTTTTTGAACCATTCGTTCACTCTTTTTTATCTCATTTATTTATTATCCTAACCTCGGCTTTCATTATCTGCTATTATTGGAGCCGGATGATTTATTATAAAAAATGGTATGGGATTTTTTGTAAAATCCAGCTTTCGATCTTTTCTGGTGTTCTGCTTTATGCAGCTTTTACTTCTGCAGAACTTCCTGAATTGATGCCAATTGCTAATATAGCTAGTGTTATCAGTACTCTAGTCACTTCGCTTACCTGCATTGGTGAAGCATATAAGAACAATCGTTTTTATGTAGTTTGTACACCTTGGATCGTCTTGGTTGCCATTATCCACTGCTTGATTTATATCCAAACAGCACTAGGTATTTATCAAACGACGATCAATTGGTCTACGATTTTATTCATTATTATTTTGATTGTTATTATCAGTTACAATCTGATTGACCACATTCTGAACACAGATAAAGACCGAAGACAAGTAGATTTCTTAAAAATCAAAAACGATTTGCTGGAACAGCATTATGAGCAACTTCGACAGCATATCCAAGAAGTAAATACGCTTCGTTTAGAATTTGTTCAGGAAATGGAAAATCTGCAAGACTTAATGCATACGGATCAAGTAAAAGCAAAAAAATATGTGGAAACAATCTTGGAAGAAGCAAAAAATTTTGAAATGCTGTGTTCTTTTTGCAATCATCAGATGACAAATCTGATTTTCGCGCGCTATCAACAGTTAGCTGCTAAACGGAATATCCAGATCACCTTCCAAGCAGAACTTCCTGAGGAGCTTCCTATCAAAGATGATGATCTAGCCCAGCTTTTGATTCATGCCCTAGAGCATTCATTTAGAGAAACTCATGCCATCGAAAATCCGCTGTATCGAAAAATTCATTTGTCGATACATGAGCAAGAGGATCATTTCGTCATTTGTTGCGAACATAGTGCACATTATGATACGAATATATTCAGTCGAGGTATCACAGAAGAATTAGATGATCAGGAACGCTTTGATTTGATGATGATGAAAGATGTGGCAGATCGTTACACTGGAACACTAACGCAGGAAAAAGATACATTGATTGATCGTATCACTGTTCAGCTTTCCCGAAATTACTCGAATTCTATATAAAAAAGCAGTGGGATCCAATACATAAGGATTCCGCTGCTTTTTGTTTTTAATAAAGTAAGGTAAGCAATTCTTCTGATTCTATCGCACCAAAATATTTTTTCACATCAATTTGGTCAACTATTTTTGATAGAGATTCTTTATCATATTTCTGTCCCACCAATTTTTTTTCGACATCAGAGATATCTCCTAGTCCGAAGAAATCACCAAAGATTTTTGCTTCTTTAATCATTCCTTCTGATACATTCAAGTGGACTTCGATCGAACCGATAGAGAAACGTTTTTGACGAGAGAAATTGAAATCTGGGGACTTTCCGTAATTCCAATCCCAATTTCGGTAATATTCTTCAGAGATTCGATTGATTTTTTTCCAATCTTCGTCGGTCAATTCGTACGTTTTTACTTCCTCTACTGATTCTACACCAAAAATTTTCAACAAGATTTCTTGACGAAATTCTTCCGTTGTCATTTTTTGTTTTTCTTCGGGAAGAAACGGTTTGATATTCGTCACACGAGAACGGATCGATTTGATTCCTTTTGATTCGATTTTGTCTTTTTTTACTTTTAATGCATTGACTACTTCATTGATATCAGAGTCGAACATGATCGTTCCATGAGCAAACATTCGGCCATTGGTAGCATACATCGCATTACCGGAAAATTTCATACCATCAATGACTAAATCATTTCGGCCTTTCAACTCAGCCCCGGCAACACCCAATTCATGAAGTGCTTGGATGATTGGTTGTGTTACTTTCGCAAAATCACGGAAGGAATCACCATCATCAGGCATAATAAAACTAAAGTTCAAGTTCCCAAAATCATGGTAGACAGCTCCGCCTCCACTTAGACGGCGGACCACATGAATACCATGTTCTTCCACATAATCTCGATTGATTTCTTCAATCGTGTTCTGATTCCTACCGATGATGATTGAAGGTTCATTGATATAAAAGAGCAAAATGGGTTCATCTAATGGCATTTCTTGCAACAAGTATTGTTCAATTGCTAAATTGATTCTTGGGTCGTGGTTTTCATTTGGTACAAAAATCATGTTCTTCCTCCTAAATGTCAAACACTTTGTCAACTGCAGCAAGTTCTACATCTATCCCTTTACCTGCTGCTTTTTGCGCTTCATTTTTCAATTGTTCTAAGTCGCCAAACTGAGGTAGATGGGTAAGTACAAGTTTCTTTACGTTAGCTGATTTCGCCAGTTCTCCAGCTTCTTTTGAAGTGAAATGTGCATGATGATGTTCATTTCCTTCAAATAGATAGGTATCTGCTAGAAACAAATCAGCCTCTTTCGCAAAATCAGCGAAACTTTCCAAATAACCTGAATCTCCTGTAAATACGAATACTTTCCCCGTTGCTTCTTCTACGATTCGCATGGCGTAACATACTACTGGATGGATTGTTTCCATAAAAGTAATCAGAAAAGGACCAATTTTTAATTCTTCGGCTTCAAAATAAGGATGTCCTTTTGAGACATTCGCCATCGTCAATTCTTCAAAGTGGACAGAATCTTTTGTGTGCCCGTAAATTGAAAGCAATGTCTCCGGATCTCTCTTGGGATGAAGTTGCCAGTAATACTGTAATACACCAAGGTCAGCAATATGATCATGATGATAATGGCTAAGGATCACAGCATCCAAATCAAGTGGATCAAGATGTTCTTGTAATTTGATCAGTGTAGCACTACCTGCATCAATCAACAAGTTGAAACCGTCAGATTGAAGTAAATAACCTGTTGTCCCTTGATTATTATAAGGATACGCCCCTAAGCAGCCTAAAACAGTTAATTTCATCATACATTCCCCCTCAAAGATTTATCCTACCACAAAAGTTATTTTTCTAATGAATGAACTGCTTACAGATTAAGCAAAATAGGCTTCTGGACCACCTTTTTCAATCCGTGCTTGTTCATAAAATTCTGCAACTGATACATTCACATAAACGATGACCCACAAAAGACCGATGAATAAAGCGATTGCCCCTAACAAATACCAGCCGATAAAAGATAGTTGCAACAAAATATACGTACCGATTCTATCTTTCAATAAGACCCAGCCATATTTTAAGCATTGTACAACCGACAAATCAGGATAGTCGAACTTCGTCCATGCAGCAAATTGGAACAATCCGCCAACGATGCTCATGATAAGTGCTGAAACAAAAATCATCCCTACCATTGATAAAACAAAGCTGATATCAAGAAAATCTCCTGGCATGACATCCGTAGGTACCGTACTTGAATTGAAAAGCAACTGCGTATAAGCACTCACTCCGCTGATTAAAAACATGGGCAGAAAGATCAAACTATTGAGCAACCAGTTGATGATTGAATTAATCAAATTGATGACAAGTATCGAACCAAAATATTTTTTTTGGAAAACTGAAAATAGAAGATTGCTTTTTGGTCTGCCACCTCGTACAACTACTAACGCAATATAAAACAATGCATAGTTGAATGCGAATAAAAGCAAATTATTGACTAGAAAACTCAATAGGTTTTGCTGCATGCTTTCTTCCGTAAAAGGACTGAAACCGTCAAAAAAATTCTGTATGACGCTTGTGAACAATATGGATAAGAAAACAAGCCAAGCATTGATTCCCCATTGATTCTCTAAAGAAGCTCGCGCTTTTTTTCGATATTCAGAAATAGGCATTTTATTATTCATTATTCATAACTCCGGATTTGTTCAACTGTTTCACTATCAAGCCGTTTCACTAACTCAGTAACTAGCTTCACTGTATTCAAATAATCATCTTCATGGATCACTGATGTGTGGGAATGCAAATAACGAACAGGAACAGTAATGGCTACAGAAGGAACACCGTCTCTTGTCAAATGCATTTGTCCTGCATCCGTTCCACCGCCAGAGATCACTGTATATTGGAATGGGATAGCCATTTCCTCTGCTACATCGATAACGAAATTCAATAATTTTTTGTGCGGAATCATCGATGCATCAAAAATCAAAATCTGTGGACCTTTTCCTAAAATCGAATCTGCTTCTTTTGGTGTCATTCCTGGAGTATCACCTGCTGTACCAGTATCTAAAGCAAAAGCAATATCTGGATTTACAAGGTGCGTGCTTGTTCGAGCGCCTCGCAAGCCCACTTCTTCTTGCACATCGCTTCCTGCAAATAAAACATTTGGATGTGCTTCTTTAGATAGATTCTCCAATACTCGCAAAGAAACAGCTGTCCCTAACCGATTATCCCATGCTTTTGCCAGTAAATATTTACTGCCGTTCATTCGTTTGTATTCAATATATGGGGTGACCATATCTCCCGGACGTATGCCCCACTCTTTGGCTTCTTCTTGGTTTGATGCGCCGATATCAATAAACATATCTTTGATTTCATATGGTTTATTTCGTACCTGAGGTGTTAAAACATGCGGTGGTTTTGAACCAATTACCCCGTGAATGATTTTTCCTTCTCGTGTTTTGATTTCCACTTGTTGAGCAAGCATCACTTGTCCCCACCAGCCTCCAAGTGTTTGGAACTCCAAGAAGCCTTTTTCGGTTATTTTTGTTACCATAAAACCAACTTCGTCCATATGACCAGAAATAAAGACTTTTGGTCCTCCGCCAGCGCCATGCTTAGCAATCACACTGCCTAATCCGTCATAAAAAATATCATCAGCGAATGGTTTAGCATATTCTCTGAATACTTCTCTTACCTCTTCTTCATTCCCAGGTACTCCTTTTGCAGAAGTCAAATCAATTAGTAGCTGTTCTTCTTTTGTATCCAAATGTTTTCCCCCATTTCTATATTCATATTGTGATTATACCATTGCTTTTGTTTTTTGTTCAGGCAAACTTGGTATTTTTACTGTTTATTTCAGAATATTCTAAAATAAATAAAACAGGCAGATATCCTCCACCTGTTTTATTTATTTTAATCGTAGTTTATCTGCTACTTGCTGTTGCCAAGCTTTGCTGAAAAAAGCATCATCGAGATGGTACCTACTAGGAAGCTGGTTTTCTTCTAAAAACGGTCTAATCTGTTGATCTGCGGCCAGCCAGCCTTTCCACCCTAAATGGATCGTATCTTCCATAAAATAATTGGTACCAGCTTGATTGACAAAATCAGCTATTCGATTGAATCCTTGGCTATTTAATTGAAATTTGATTTTTTTGGCAAATCCTTGTAGCATTTCTTGAGATAGTCCGGTATAATCGCTCCATTTCTCGTTGACCGGTGGAATGATAAACAACACTTCATTATGGTTTTTTGCTAATTGATCCAAGATCAGCTGAAAATCAGAAAATTCTGGTGAAAAACGATAATCCCAATTTTTTTGTGACTGTTTGAGTTCTGGCTCGTGGGATCGGATACGATGTGTATAAAAATCGTTTTTCAAACCAAATGGATTATTTGTCGTTTCTTGTTTTCCAATCTCATCTGCCAAAATGGATAATTCTGTTTCTTGATAGTGGTCTGGTAATCGTTTTGATTCATGATCGATTTTTTGCTGACGATCTTTCAAACCGATATCACTGAATATCTCATCCTCACGCTTCAACATGTTCCATTGGCTGTGCAACTGATCCAAAGAATCAGGTAAAGGTAACTTTCCTTCTTTAATCGTTTGTAGAATTCCTGTCAGCGTATCGTTCTCTTTTACTTTTGAAAAAGTTAATAGTCTTCTAGCTAAATAGCGATCAGCTGATGTAACTTTTTTCAATGAGAACAACCAATCATAGGTCTGAAGTTCAGAATAGTAAGTGTTGAAA
Source organism: Enterococcus sp. HMSC076E04 (assembly GCF_001814285.1). NCBI lineage: Bacteria > Bacillati > Bacillota > Bacilli > Lactobacillales > Enterococcaceae > Enterococcus > Enterococcus sp. HMSC076E04. The sequence goes on from NZ_KV815638.1 coordinate 66,069, forward strand.
TAATCTGTTTTTACACCATCTTTTACAAACCATTGAGGCGAGATGATAAACACCACTTTTTTGTTTTTCAAATCATCCCCTGCAGATCGCATCATCATATATTGACTTAATGATTGTGTTCCCGGCGCTCCTAGCAAGAAAGGACGATAACCTCTATCATATTTTTCAGCCAAAACAGACGGATGGAATGGACTGATCCTGCTTAATTCACTCGACCCAAAAAAGGGGATATATTGTTTTTCAGACAAAGCTTTGTTTTTTATTGCATCGCCCTTTAGTACATTTGCTGACATAGATGAAGACGCTCGCTTGATTACTTCCGGGTTATCAATATTTACTTGATAGGAAGAAGTAAAGAATAGGGCAAGCAGACCAAAAGCGAGAACAACAGGTCCAAAAATAGCAAAGAGTTTCTTTTTCATACTCAACCCTTCAATGCAGTTGCTTGTTGAATGATTTTATTCGGTGTGCGCCAATCCTCCCGCTCGAATTCAGAGACTGGGACTTGGATATCCAACTCTCCGTCTAGCTCGACTAATAATTGCACAGATGCTAAAGAATCAAGCAAACCTTCATCAAATAGATCAATATCACGATTTTTTCTTACTTCATCTGTTCCTGTTATTTCTTCTAAGATTGATAAAATTTGTTCTTCCATTTTCCTTTTCTCCTTTGTTATATAAATTAATATGTCACTATTCGTTAGCTAAAAAAAAGTTTATCTAAAAATCCTGAAAAAATCAGGAAGCTGAAACATACCGCTTGCAATGTCAAAAATACGGCTACGCCATGCGTAAATTTGTTAGAAGGCAACTGTTCTTTATGCTTCTTCTTAAATCGGATCCATGCATCTGTCAGACAGATCAGACAAGCATGATACAGACCGTATACGATGTAGTACCACGTCAATCCATGCCAGACACCCATTAGAAGAAATAAAGCGAAATACCCGATATTTGACATCACGATCTTGCTTTTAAAGATTTTTTTCTTCATCATGAAGAACATCAACCGCATATACACGTAATCGCGGAACCAAAAAGACAAGGTCATATGCCATCGGTTCCAGAATTCTTTGATATTCCATGATAAAAATGGTTTATTGAAATTGATTGGCGTCTGATACCCCATCATGTAGCTTGTACCGACTGCAAACAAACTGTAACCTGCAAAATCAAAAAATAAATACATGCTATACACGTACATGTAACCCACTAACGCCCATGAAATCCCACCATGCTGTAATGCGATGCGCCCTACTACAGGGAGCAGTACTTGACCAAAATAATAACCGATAATGAACTTATATAAAAAACCGACAAAAATATTTTGGACGCCTTTTCCCAAGAGATCAACATATTTATCACGAACAGGTGGATGGAGCTGATCCTTTTCAAATCTCCTATAACGATCGATGGGTCCAGAAGATATTGTCGGGAAAAACAGCAGAAACTGGATATAACGAAATGGATTATATACTTTGATCATGCCATCTCTTATTTCCATGATCATTTGCACAGACTTAAAGGTTAAATAAGAGATTCCTAAAAAACCAAGTAGCGATGCTTTTCCATGTTCAAAAAAAGGAGTCACTTTCGTTAAAAACAGTGGAATTATTGCTAAAATAACGGCGGCGTAAAACCATCCTGTTTGATTTTTCCTTTGCCGGTGAACAAAATAGCCCCATACAAGGATTGTCTGCCAAAAAACATACCCAATCAGCGCCGCTCCCTGTTCCCAATAAGTACCTCCAAAGCTGACAAATAAAAAGAAAAGTGTCACCACTGATTGATAAATTGGTAATCTTTTTTTCCATATCAGTAAAGATAGAACGATTGGTATAAGCGCAATGGCTAAAAGAAAAAAATAAAACGGCTCTGCGTAAGGGATCATATGAGGAAACATCATTCAGGATTCACCTCAGCTGTTAATTTTTTTCGATCAATTTTTCCATTTACTGTCTGAGGCAGCAGATCGACATAATGGAACTTCTGAGGAATCATATACTCCATCACAACTTGCAGTAATTGTTCTTTGATCGATTTGGTCAGTTGAAAATCCGGTTGTTTCGTTGCGTTTTCTAATACGATGAAAGCAACAAGCTGCTGCACTTTTGTTCCTTGATATTTTGGTACGACAACGGCTTGTTTGATCCGGGAGTCTTGCAACAGATAATGTTCGATATCCCCTAACTCGATCCGGTAACCATGTAATTTGACTTGCTGATCCATACGGCCTTCATAAAATAAAAGCCCGTCTTCATCCAACCTTCCTGCATCCCCTGTATGGTAACTTGCTAAGTCATTTTGACAAAAGAACGCAGCTGCTGTTTTTTCTGGATTGTTCAGGTAACCTTTTGATACGCTTGGTCCTGCAATAATGATCTCACCTGTTTCTCCGTTTGGAACAAGTTTGTCTTCTTGGACAATAGAAACTTTGGTGTCTTTTTTTACATAGCCGATCGGTAGTCGGTCATATTTATCTAGTACGTGCTGATCAATCTGGATACTTGAAATAGCCACAGTTGCTTCTGTTGGACCGTAAGTATTATATATCCGTGCATTTGGGAATCGATCAAGTAGCGTTTCTGCAGTTTTTTTTGTCAATTCTTCTCCGCAAAATAAAAACATGTCCAATTCTGGCACATTTTCTCCATTGAAGGTAGGCTCCATCAAGCAAATATCCATAAAAGATGGAGTAGAAACCCAAATATTCAACTTCAAGTTAGGCAATGTCGCGAACAATTGACGAAAATCCTGAATAACTTCTTTATTCAACGGCTTCAGCATTCCACCAGAAACTAATGCAGGATAAATAGAAAATACCGATAAATCAAAAGAAAATGGCGCTTGGGCTAAGAAATGCATACCAGGCTTGATCCCAAAGTCTTCCATCGTCCATTGAACAAAGCTGACTAGATTATCATGACTGATTTGTACGCCTTTTGGTTCTCCAGTAGTACCAGAAGTAAAAATAATATAAAAATTTTCTGTACCTTTTACGCTGTTTCTGGGATAAAATTCTACTGGTATCTTCTCGATTTCTTGAAATTCTTCTTTTGTTACGACAGGAACAGAAGGAATATCTTCTATCCAATTCCCAATACTGACGACCATAGATGGTTTAGCCACCCGAAAGATCGACAGGATACGTTCTTTGGGTGTATGTTCTTCAATTGGCAAATAGGCATGACCAGATTTGACAATTCCTAGAAATGCGACAATCATCTCAAATTCTAAATTACCAAAAACGACGATTGGTCCATCCCCTTCTACCTTTTCTTCTAAATAATAAGCAAGTGCGTCTGATGCTTGTTTCAATTCTCCAAAAGTATGCATCTCATCCGCCTGATAAGCAATTCGATCAGGTTCGCTTATTCCCCAATCATCGACTGCTTCAATAATCGTTTTGATTTCCATACTCTTCCTCCTAAAATTCGTTATAGATAAATGTTCCTCCTTGAATATTTTTATAGTGATACAGGTAGATCAGGAACAGCAGTACCGCACTATAAAAAATTGTTCGAATGATGAATTTTCCCCAATAATTCAATTTTGGATTAGACCACCATTTGTTCATTGGATTCCCTCCTCATATAACCTCACACAAAGTGTAACGAATTTTGACAAAAAGAAACATGTGTCTAGCTTACAGAAACCGTTTTTTTACTAACAGTTTTGTCACATAGCTTTTATAAAAATAGCACATCAAAACACTGCTTTTTTCTTTATAATTTCTAGTAATTTTAAAAAATATAAAAAATAAAGAGGTTGTGACAAAAAGCGTGTCACAACCTCTTCTTCCAAATAAACGGTGTGTAAAAGCTTGCATCTGCGGTAATAAGTCCAGCCAAATCAAAAACATGGGAAACTATTTTTGCTTGGCTGTTTTTTATTACTTGATGCAGGACAGCTTTTTCACAATCTCTTCTTTAAACGGTGTTTAAAATTTAGTACTTTTTATTATCTTGTCTTATTCCGCCTGTCATTCCTCGATAATCCGACAATATAACTGACTCGTAATGACATAAAGCAAAAGATAGATAAGGATCAATAAGCCACTGACAAGATAAGCCAACCAATAATCGGCAGTTTTGATATACTGAGTGAAAACATTGATTGCAAATACTGCATGAGTGATTCCTAATATCATGGGTGGAAAAAAGGTAAGTGCGTTTTGCTCGAAAATCATCCTTCTAATTCTTCTTTGTGGTATCCCCAGTTTAGTCAATAGGTGATAATTTTCTTTTTCTTCCTCTGCTTCTGCTAATTGTCGAACGGTCAGAATACTGCCAGTAGCAATAATGACGATCATTCCGACAAACAGTGTGACAAAAATATTGATACCAATCCGCCGGTTGACTGCACGCAATTTTGAATAGCTGGAGGAGAAGTTCAACCGAGAACCTTCTTGACTAAATTGAGCTTCCTTCATTTTGTCATCTGGCAGTTTCTTTGTACTAATTTCTCCTTGCAGACGCCCATTTACGATATCATAAGAATAATAAATAGCATTGAGCCACTTTATCGACATTTCACTGCTCAGTCGTTCATCTATCTTTTCATTATTCCCACCTGACACATCCACATTGACTACTTGATAATCTACACCTTTTGCTTTTTCAAAAACGTTATCATCCACGACTAGCACAGGACTTAGATATACCATCGTTTCGTCACCTAATACACTTGGAAGCATTTGTTGAATCTTCAACTCTTGATTATCTGGCAATCCAATACTAGAACCATATAATGAAATATTCCGGAAAAGAGTTTGCATTTGATCAAGCAAAACAGTATAGTTAGGAGATTTCAAAGAAACGTTTGGCAAATCCGGATTAACTTTTCTGAAGGCTTGATATTCTGTTTCTGTGATCAGATTAGCAGTTTGAAACATAGGTTCTTCGAGATCTGGTCTGTAGATACTACCTATGACTTTATAATGCAAGGTGATTTCTTTAGTTATCTTCTGTCCTTCCTCTGCCAGAATAGGCTTGATTTTTTTTTCTGTCTCGACATCAAACTGATAGTCCATCGGGGAGGATACTTTCTCCTGATACGATAAAATAGTAGAAATACTAGCCGTACCGCCAATCGTCATTAAAGAAATTCCAAGAATGACTGTAATTAGAGAATTCGTCCGCCAGCTTTTGAGCAGGTGCACTTGTGTATTACCTATTATTAAAAAATTGATCCCATAGTAATAGAGCTTCCATTTACTCAATATGATCAAAAAGAGCCGAAATGTATAGCAGAAAAACAAATAAGTACCAATCACACAAATGAAAAAGATCAGAAAAGGCAAAAAGAGAATGAATGTCTCAAGGTAATGATGACTGATCATCCATGAAGTGATTTCTCTAAAATGACTAGCCCCAAAATATCCGCTCGTTAAAAGCAATAACCCAATGACAGCGAGTAATCGATGCCTTGTTCTGAAACGCATCGTTGAACTATCTGCTTGTTCTTTTTCTCCAAAACTTCGAATCATCGGGTAGCGCCAGATTTTCCATATCGAATACACAGATACTGCTAAAAGGATGATGAAAAAAGCAAATAAAGTATCTGCGACTGATGGAATGGAGATAAAAAACGGACTATTAAGATCCATATCCATCATTCGAACCAAAATCATGGAAAAGAGTTTGGAGAAAATAATGCCGAGCAATATCCCAAAGATACAGGCAAATAACCCAATTATCATGATTTCCAACACATATATACCTGAAATTTGTAGTTTGTTCATACCAAAAAGTTGATAGATACCTATTTCTTTTTGTCTTCTATTCAAAAAAAATCGGTTGGCACTGAATACGAAAAAAAGTAAAACGACAGTAATGATCAGTCCGCCAAAACTCAATCCACCATCTATCGAAGTATCTGGACTTGCTCTTCTAACTAAAGATTGATCATAAGTCATTGCGCTGAATGAATAATAAATCATCACGGATAAAGTCAAACTGAAAAAATAAACAAGATACCCTCGGGATTGCCGAAAAAAGCTTTTGACGGCTAGTTTATACAGCATTCATTTTTCCTCCTCCACCAATCGTCGCCTGCATGTCGATTACTTTTTCAAAGAATTCTCTTCTTGTCCCTCTTCTCACAACTTCTGAAAAAATCACGCCGTCTTTAATAAATAAAATTCTGTCACAGTAGCTCGCTGTATATGGGTCATGGGTGACTAACAAGATTGTCGCTTTTTCTTTTTGATTCATAGTCTGTAAATAATTCAACAATTCTGTGGCCGACTTCGAATCTAGAGATCCAGTTGGTTCATCTGCAAAGATTACTTGTGGCTGAACAACAAGGGCTCTAGCGGCTGCAATTCGTTGTCGCTGACCGACAGAAAGCTCATCTGGATATCGTTTTAGCAGTTCTTCTATATTCAACAATTGAGCTACGTGTCTTACTCTCTTTTCCATCTCTTCCTTAGTCATCCGTTCAACTGCTAGGGGCAATAGGATATTGTCTTTTGCATTTAAAGTATCGATCAAATTGAATTCTTGAAAAATGAATCCTAGTTTTTTTCGGCGAAAGTCACTGAGCTCACTATTTTTCATTTTTGTGATTTCTTTTCCTTGAATCAAGACACTACCCATCGTAGGCAAATTGATCGTGGATAAAATATTCATCAACGTCGTCTTGCCTGCACCACTTGGACCCATGATCCCAACAAATTCGCCTTCTTCTACTGTGAATGAGATATTATCTAAAGCTTTGACGGGAGAAAGTTTGCTACCGTAGCTTTTACTGAGATGTTTCACTTCGATCATCTTTTCCAATTCTTCTTCTCCTCTTTCATTTCTGTTTATTTGCATAGTAGCATATCTACGAACAATTTGCTCTTATGTTTTTGTCACTTTTTCTTAGCCTAAATAAAAAAATTTTATTCAATTATTTTATTCAGCTAAATTAAATATGCAAAAAACAAATCCATCAACTACAAGTTTTCACTTTTTTTCACAATAAAATATACACTACATATAGTATAGAAATCCAATTATACAGCGGATTGAATACTATATATAGCCGATAATTAGTTGCTCCTTCCTAAATTTTGTTTTATGATAGACAAGAACAATTTAGCAGGAGTTGAAGATAATGAAAGTAAATTATGAAGAGAAAACAGTCGTTACTCAGCAACCAGAGGCACACCAGATGAAAGTTATCAAACGAGATGGCCGCCATGTTGATTTCGATGAACAAAAGATCAACGAAGCACTAATCAAAGCTGAAAAGAAAATTCACGGCTCATTATCCCCACTTACTTACGAAAAAATCCAAATGATTGCAGACTTGGTTGTCCAAGAAATCAAAAGCCGGTTTGCTGAAAATGTCAAGATCTATGAGATTCAAAACATCGTGGAACATATCTTATTAGAAAAAAACGAATATGAATTAGCAGAAGAGTATATCAATTACCGTACAAAACGGGATTTTGCTCGCAGTAAAGCGACAGATATCAACTTTTCGATTGAAAAACTAATCAACAAAGACCAGACTGTCGTGAATGAAAATGCAAATAAAGACAGTAATGTTTTCAATACACAGCGTGATCTAACAGCCGGCATTGTCGGAAAATCGATCGGACTGAAAATGTTGCCGCCACATATAGCAAATGCCCATCAAAAAGGTGATATCCATTACCATGATTTGGATTATCATCCTTACACACCGATGACAAATTGCTGCTTGATTGATTTCAAAGGTATGCTGAACAACGGTTTCAAAATTGGAAATGCGGAAGTGGAATCACCTAAATCTATCCAGACAGCGACAGCACAAATCTCACAGATCATTGCTAATGTTGCGTCAAGTCAATATGGCGGCTGTTCTGCCGACCGAACAGATGAATTGCTGGCTCCTTTTGCAGAATTGAACTATAAAAAACATCTAAAAGACGCGGAAGAATGGATCGATTCGCCAGAACGCCAAAAAGAATATGCAAAAGCAAAAACCAAAAAAGATATCTTCGATGCTATGCAAAGTTTGGAATATGAAATCAATACCTTATTTACTTCAAATGGGCAAACCCCTTTCACTTCATTAGGGTTTGGTTTGGGGGAAAACTGGTTTGAAAGAGAAATCCAAAAAGCGATTTTACAGATCCGAATCAATGGATTAGGGAGTGAAAAGCGAACAGCTATCTTCCCTAAACTGATCTTCACTTTAAAAAAAGGTGTAAACTTAAACCCTGAAGATCCTAATTACGACATCAAACAACTAGCATTGGAATGTGCAACGAAACGAATGTATCCTGATATTCTGAATTACGACAAAATCGTCGAATTAACTGGAAGTTTCAAAGTACCTATGGGCTGTCGTTCATTCTTGCAAGGATGGAAAGACGAAAATGGTCAAGAAGTAAATGTCGGACGAATGAATTTAGGTGTGGTTACATTGAATTTACCAAGAATCGCGATCGAATCAAAAGGAGATCAGAACAAATTCTGGCAGCTATTGTCTGACCGTTTAGAAATCATGAAAGATGCGCTTCTCTATCGTGTAGAACGTTGTAAAGAAGCCATTCCAGCAAATGCGCCAATCTTATACATGTATGGTGCTTTCGGAAAACGTCTTTCACGTACCGATTCTGTCAATGAATTATTCAAAAACCGTCGAGCTACTGTATCATTAGGCTACATTGGATTATATGAAGTTGCTTCAGCTTTCTTTGGTGGCGAATGGGAAACAAACCCAGAGGCAAAAGCTTTCACACTTGACATCGTCAAAGAATTAAAAGCCAATGCGGATGCATGGGGTGATGAATACGGTTATCATTTCAGCGTCTATTCAACACCAAGTGAAAGTCTGACTGATCGTTTCTGTCGTTTAGATACAGAAAAATTTGGTATCATCGAAAATATCACAGATAAAGAATATTATACAAACAGTTTCCACTATGATGTGCGTAAAAACCCAACGCCATTTGAAAAATTGGAATTTGAGAAGGATTATCCAAAATATTGTTCAGGTGGATTCATCCACTACTGTGAATACCCTATGCTCCAACAAAACCCGAAAGCCTTAGAAGCTGTGTGGGATTTTGCATATGATAAAATCGGGTATCTTGGTACGAATACGCCAATTGACCATTGCTATCAATGTGGTTTTGAAGGTGATTTCAAACCAACAGAACGAGGCTTCGAATGTCCAGAATGTGGAAATCATGACCCAAAAACATGTGATGTAGTCAAACGTACTTGTGGTTATTTAGGAAATCCACAAGCTCGTCCGATGGTACATGGTCGCCACAAAGAAATTTCCTCACGTGTGAAACACATGAAATGAGGTTGTGAAAAAGCTGTCCTGCATCAAGTAATAAGAACAACTAAACAAAAATAGCTCCTCATATTTTTCGTTTAGTTGGGCTTATTACCGCAGATGCAAGCTTTTGAACACCGTTTAAGAAAGAGGTTGTGAAATCAGCGCCCTGACCTGAGTATTAGAGAAACAAAATGGAAAAATGGCTCCTCCTATTTTACCGTTTTTTGAGCTAATACCGAAGGTCAGCTGATTGAACACCGTTTATTCAGAATAAGAGGCTGCGACAAGTCTTTTTTCACCACCCTCTTTCGATGGCTTTGTATCTTTGAACATCCTCTATCAAAATAAGAACAAGCTTTCTTGTACAATGGATTTAGGTCAGGTTGTTCTTATTTATGTGGTCGAGTAGATTTTATCTTCAATAGCTATATCTTTGAACCTTAAATGAAAGAAGTTTTTTTATGAGAAATCCAAAACCAAAAGAATGGTTAGCAAAAGACTACAGTCAAAACTATATTGCTGACTACAAACCGTTTAATTTTGTCGATGGTGAAGGTGTCCGTAACAGTCTTTACGTTAGCGGGTGCTTATTCGCCTGCGAAGGTTGCTTCAACAAAGCGGCGCAAAATTTTCGATATGGCAAACCATTCACACCTGAATTAGAAGAACAAATCATCGCTGACTTGCGCAACGATTACGTACAAGGACTGACTTTATTGGGCGGCGAGCCTTTTTTGAATACAGATGTTTGTTTGCAAGTCGTACGACGTATCCGAAAAGAGTTCGGTACGACAAAAGATATCTGGTCATGGACAGGCTATACCTTTGATGAATTGCTACAAGATTCAGAAGATAAATTAGAACTCCTTTCGCAAATCGATATCCTTGTTGACGGACGCTTTGAATTGAGCAAACGTGACCTAAAACTACAATTTCGCGGAAGCAGCAACCAGCGAATCATTGATGTCCAAAAATCTTTAGAATCCAACCAAGTTATGATTTGGGAAAAATGTACGGATGCAACAGAAACCTATGAACAAATCAAAAAACAAGACTTGATATAAAAACAGCTTTGAGAGAGAAAACGGATTTCCATTTTCAACTCTCAAAGCTGTTTTTATATTTCTTGATTTCCCCATAACGGAAGGACGATATTTTCATAGGTCATCGGGTCAAGATTCGTCAAGGTGATTCCTAACAATCGGATCCCTTTTTCTACTCCCAAGATTTCCTCCCATATAAGACTTGCTTGATAAAAGAGCGCTTCTTTTTTATAGATGTATTCTGGCAATGTCACTCTTTTGGTCACAGTAGAATAATCCGTGTACCTGACCTTCAAAACCACTGTTTTCCCATGTTTTTGGACTCTTCTCAGTGCTTCTTCTACTTTTTCAGCTAGTTGGCGCAACTGAGCCAGCACGGCTTCCTCCGTTTGCAATGGCTGTCCATACGTATGCTCTTTTCCCACAGATTTTCGCTCTCTTGTAACATTTACTGGAGAATCATGGATTCCTCTCACTTTACGATAAAGAGAATAGCCCATTTTTCCAAAATTTCGAATCAACATCATTTCTGTGCATTCATATAGGTCTTTTCCTGTATAAATCCCTAACTCATGCATTCTAGGTACAGTTTTCTTCCCTACTCCATGAAATTTTTCAATTGGCAAAGCTTTTAAAAATGGCACAGCATCTTGAGGTGCAACTACTGTGATCCCTCTAGGTTTTTGATAGTCTGATGCTAATTTGGCCAAAAACTTATTGTAACTTACTCCCGCAGAACATGTTAGCTGGACTCTTTCCCAAATATCTGCCTGGATCATTCGGGCGATTTTGATGGCTGACTTGCAATTGATTTTGTTTTCGGTCACATCAAGATACGCTTCATCGATACTAACTGGTTCTACAATGTCTGTATAATGATAGAATACTTCCCGTACTTGTTTGGAAATCTCGCTGTATTTATGATGGTCGCCAGGCTTAAAGATGGCTTGCGGGCAAAGTTCATACGCTTTTTGTGCACTCATTGCTGAATGAATTCCGAATTTTCTTGCTTCATAATTTGCCGTAGTCACTACTCCACGCCCACCAGTGTCACTGGGATGTCTAGCAATTACTAATGGGTGCCCACGAAACTCAGGATGATCTCGTTCTTCAACAGAAGCGAAAAAAGCATCCATATCGATATGAATGATTTTTCTTGATGTATCATTATGTAAAGGAAATTGCAGCTCCATCATCCTCACCTCTTAGCCATTATACAGGAACGTTCGTTCGCATTCAAGAGATTTGAGAAGTTAGTAGCTGTTTTCCACATTGCCGCTTGATTGTATACTACTTATACTATTTCAGTCTAATTCGTGATATTGACGGTAAACTTCTTGTTTTTTCAGTCCATTTTTAAGCGCTACTGCTTTGATAGCAGCATTTGGCTTTTCGCCTGATGCAATCTTTGCTTCTACTTGTTCTTTTAAGGATCCCTGCTCTTCATCCACTTCTGTCCCTGTCGTTTCAAACAAATTTCCTTCTACAAGCAGACAACATTCCCCCTTTACTGGATGTTCTTCGATATATGCAAGTAGTTCTTCTGTACTTCCTCTAAGGTATTCTTCATGGATCTTTGTCAATTCTCGACACAAAACGACTTGGCGATTACCAAAAATGTCTAAGAAATTCGTCAACGTAGCTGTGATCCGATAAGGTGACTCATAGAAAATCAGCGTAGCTGTTTGTTCTTTTAGCTTTTCCAATGTTTCTTTCTGTTCTTTTTTCTTGCGTGGAAGGAAGCCATAAAATAAAAATGGTTGAGGCACTAGCCCTGAAGCAATCAAAGCCGTCATCCCAGCTGTAGGTCCTGGGATAGATATCACAGAAATCCCTTCTTTTATGCAGGCTAAAACTAGCTCATGTCCAGGATCGCTGATGGAAGGCATTCCTGCGTCACTGACTTGAGCAATCGTTTTTCCTTCTTTTAACAAAGCAATCAATTGAGGGACACGTTCTTTATAATTATGTTCATGTAAACTTTTTTGGGGTGTATGAATCTCGAAGTGATTCAATAATTTTTGTGTATTACGCGTATCTTCGCTTGCGATAAGGTCTGCTTCTTGTAGCATACGAACACTTCTGTAGCTCATATCTTCTAGATTTCCGATTGGCGTCGGTACAAGATATAAATTCCCGTATACTGGATTTCCTTTGAAACTTTTTTGATTATACATCTGTCACAATCTCCTTAATAAAAAAACTGGAGCAGTCTTTCTCCGCTCCAGTCTCCTCTTGTTATTGATCATCGACCGCTTTCGCGATAGATCACTTCTAGACAAAACGCACAAGGCTCGTCATTGTCCCGTCTTGATCCATATAAATCGTAGCAGACATGGAAGCCTTCTTCATAAATTTTTTCAAGATTCATACGAGACTTGGAAAGTTCTTGCTTCACATTTTCAGCTGGAGCTTGTGCAACTTGGTTCAATTCCCGAAGATGTTCTCGCAAACGTTGATTTTCCATCTCCAAAGTCGTATTTTTTTCTACGATTTCATGCAAAGCATGCTTCATTTCAACAAGTTCTGTTAATGTATTTCTCAACTCTGATTCTAACTGATTCAATCCGTCGTATAATGATCTCTTATCCATTTATCTCACCTACTTGGATAAATTCTTTCAATTCATCCCATTCATATTCGACAGGATTTTCCCGTCCAGTCAGCCGAATACTAACGATACGGCTAAGCAGATTCAACCCTACGACTTTCCCTTTACCATCAGGTGTAACAATTACTTTTCCAAAGTCAGGGAGTTCTTTTTTTGCTGTCTCGTATTCTTCGCTCTCATATTGTAGACAGCACATCAAGCGTCCGCATAAACCGGAAATTTTTGTTGGGTTCAAAGATAAGCTTTGATCTTTTGCCATTTTGATCGATACGGGCACGAAATCGCCTAAAAAAGAAGAACAGCATAATGGACGCCCACATGGACCAATTCCGCCTATTATCTTCGCTTCATCGCGTACACCAATTTGTCGAAGCTCAATACGAGTACGAAATACAGCGGCTAGATCCTTTACCAATTCTCTAAAGTCGATTCGCCCGTCCGCCGTAAAAGAAAAAATCAGTTTGTTTCGATCAAATGTATATTCAGCTTTGATTATTTTCATTTCCAGCTCACGCAACTGCACTTTTTCTTTTGCGATTTGCAATGCATCACGCGCATCTTCTTTATTTTTTTTGTCTTTTTCTAGTTCAGCTTTTGATGCTTTATGCAAGATTGGACGAATAGCTTCAGGAAGGTCATTGGGATCAATCTCTTTTTTAGGAAGGACAACAGTAGCAATATGTAAGGATTGCTGAGATTCGACTAATACCTTGTCATTATAAATATATTCAGAGTCTCCTGGTGCAAAATAATAGATATGACCTGCATCTCTATATCGGACACCTACTACTTCTACCATTTCCATCCTCCTTGATTCTCGTCCTCTGCGGCAAGCTAAAAAATCGTCTGCAAAACGAACTGTTCCGCAACAGCTTGAAAACCGACATTGCTACGTAGTTTCTGCTCTGCGATCAATATTCGTTCAATTATCTGGTTTATCTGTTTCACTTTGCCATATTCGCCTTTCGCTACTGCTTGACGCTGTGCTTCCTGATAATAAAACATCAGGACAGATAATCCTGTAAACTGCTGTGTTTTTTCTTTAAATGATTTCACTAATTTTTTTTGGACATAGATAAAGGCTTGAGTGTCTTGCTTTTGCAAGTAAACGAACCATTGATAAATCAAGTCCTTAGCATCATTAAACCATTCATCTTGAGAGATTTCAACTGCTTTTCCTAAACTGTTTGTTAAGAAAGCCAAAAGTTTTGATTTTTCTAATGGAATCTGCTCTTCTTGCAATCGATGGATCAATGCTTCTTTTGAAAGTTCTTGAAAATGCAGCACTTGACAACGGGATTGAATAGTAGGGAGAATCCTTCCTACTGCGTCTGTCTCTAATACCGCTAAAAAATCTCCCGGTGGTTCTTCCAAAAATTTCAACAGACTGTTTGCCGCACTGCTATTCATTTTTTCAGCTTCTTTAATCAAAAAAACCTTTTTTCTTGATTCATATCCGCTGCGACTGAATTCCGTCTGCAAACGTCTGATCTGGTCAACTTTGATTGTTTGTCCGTCCGGTTCGATAACCAGAACATCTGGATGTTCTTTCTTTTCGATCCGCTGACAATTGTTGCATTTTCCGCAAGGCTGATTGTCTTCCATTTGGGTACAGAACAGGTGCTGTGCGAGCCACACACCTACTTCATGTTTTCCTGTTCCTTTTTCTCCTTCAAAAAGATAAGCATGAGCGAGACGCCCATGCTCAAAACTCCGTTGAAGCTGCTGATACACGATCGGTTGCATTTGAGCCAAGTTTATTTCTTGATTCATAGCTCAGCTCCTCCTAAAATTGATGGAATCCTTCAACAGGTAAGACGAAGACTGTTGCACCGCCTACTTCTACTTCTACTGGATAAGGGACGCCCCCATCCATCGAGATATCCAATGTAACAGGTGTAGATACAAATTGTTTTCTTGATTCACACGTTTTTTTGATGATTTCCAATGCTTCTTCTACTCGATCATCTTCAATACCCACGATAAACGTGCTGTTTCCAGCCTTAAGGAAGCCGCCTGTCGATGATAATTTTGTGGCACGGATATTTGCATCAATCAATTCATTTGATAAACGGTTGCTGTCTTTGTCTTGGATAATCGCTAAAATAATTTTCATAAACGTTCACCTTCCTAGTTTTCAAAAAATTGCGGATATTGTTCAATAATTGTATGATAACTTGTTTGCAGCACTTCTTCAAAGCTTTTTCTTGCATCAACTTTGTGGATTCTTTCCGGATTCTCTTCTGCCAGCTTTAAGTAAGCATGTCGTACACGCTGGTGGAATTCCAAACCTTCCGAATCTAAACGGTCGATTTGGTTTTGTCTGTTTTTCTTGATTCTTCTTAATCCGGTGTCTGAATCTACGTCAAGATAAAGGGTAAAATCTGGCGTAGTACCTTCTGTAGCAAACTCATTCAACCGAGCAATCTCGGTAACGCCGATGCGTCGGCCTGCACCTTGATAAGCAAGAGAACTGTCGACAAATCTGTCGCATAAAACGATTTTCCCTTTTGCCAGAGCAGGCAAGACCTTTTCGACTAGATGCTGTCTTCTTGCCGCCGCATAAAGTAGTGCTTCCGTGCGTTCATCCATCCGATCATTTTTTGGATCCAGGATCACCGCTCGAATCTCTTCAGCAATCGGGATGCCTCCCGGTTCTCTTGTTTGAATGATTTCTGTTTTTGCTACTTCTTTCAAAAGAGGGAAAAGTTCATTCAAGATGCTGGTTTTTCCTGCACCATCAGGCCCCTCGATTGTAATAAATAGTCCGTTCACATTGTTGCCCCCATCTCTTATGCTGCTTCTATATTGTATCTGAAAAAACATTTAATTAGAAATTTATAACTCGCGTCTTCCTTCGACAGCTTTCAATAACGTGACTTCATCTGCGTACTCGATATCAGAGCCTACAGACAACCCATGTGCTAAACGTGTTACTTTGATACCGGCTGGTTTAATTAGACGTGAGAGATACATTGCTGTTGCTTCTCCTTCTGTTGTCGCATTTGTTGCGATGATCACTTCTTTTACATCTGCATCATGCAGCCGCTGCAGCAGCGAAGAAATATTGATATCTTCTGGACCTGTCCCTTCCATCGGTGATAACACACCATGGAGTACATGATAAAGTCCGTGATATTCCCGCATTTTTTCCATCGCCATTACATCTTTCGGCTCTTCGACCACTAGGATAATGCTGCGATCACGTGAAGGGTTTCTACATATTTCGCAAGGATCTTCTTCTGTGATGTTTCCGCAGATACTGCAAAAGTGTAAATCTCGTTTTACACTTAACAAAGATTTAGCAAATTCATTCACTACTTCATCTTTCATATCGATTGTATAAAACGCGAGTCTTGTCGCTGTTTTCTGGCCGATTCCTGGAAGTTTCATATAGCTGTCGATCAGTTTCGCAATTGGTTCTGGATATTGCATATTCATTACTCCTTCAGTTTAAAACTAAAATCCTGGTAACCCTTTTGCGTATTTCCCTAATTTTTTCTCAGTTTCCACATCAATTTGTGTGATTGCGTCATTGACTGCCATTACGACAAGATCTTGAAGCATCTCAATATCATCAGGATCAACGACTTCTTCATTGATTTGGATATCCTTCATGCGGCGATCACCTGTAAATACGGCTTTGACCAATTCATTAGTTGCTTTACCTGTAAATTCTGTTTTATTTAGCAGGTCTTGTGCTTCCGCCATTTCTTTTTGCATTTTTTGTACTTGTTTCATCATGCCTTGCATATTGCCCATTCCACGCATCATAATTATCTACTCCTTTTTTCTTAATCATCTACTACTGTAACAGCTTCGGAACCAAAAAGTTCCTCTGCTTTTACTACAAGTGTTTCTTCTGGTACTTCCTGTTCTTGAGGGAGTAATTCGATTTCTCCTTCTGATTCTTCAGAAGCAAAAGAATTTTCTGTTCCCTCTTCTTGTGCTTGCGTCAAATAATTTTTTCGAAGTTCTGGCCAACTTTCTCTTGTGATATAAACCGGATCAGGCGCATAGTCTTTGATCATTCGGCTTAAATTATTGTGTACCGAAAGCTGCAGTTCTTCGTCGTTTGCTGCTCTTTGACAAACAATCTCATAATCAAATGCAATCACTAATCCTGTAGGGCCAGCTGCAACTGGTTTACTTGCTTTAAGCATTGCCCGCTGAGTGACAGAGAGGCTCATCAGCAAATCTTCCCATACTTCTTTTACTTGGTTCAGATGCTGTCTTGTCGCTTCCCGCAGAACTTTATATACCCGTTCCGTCGGTACCCGATACGTACTTGTTTGTTTTTTATGATTCGTCTGCTGTACTGGCTGTACTTTTGTATTCGCAGTTCCTGTGTTACTGCGAAGTTCTTTGATTTCGTTTCTCAGTTCCTTGATCTCTTGTTGCAGCTGTTTTACGATCTGATCATCTGCTGATGCCATTTTTGCTGAAGGAACAGAAGCAGACGGTAGCTGTGCGAGTTTGACTGTAGCGACTTCCAAATAAATAGCGGCACTATTAGTAAATCGGATTTCATTTTGTGTATCGCTCAAAATCTTTATCATTGAAAATAGCTGATCCGCTGAAACAGTTTGTGCCAATTCTGTAAATGTACTTCTGATCGTACTTGATTGTTCCTCAACTAGATTGGGCGCTTGCTGATACATCAGCAGATCACGGCAGTATTGTAACATGTCCTCTAGAAAGCGACGTGATTCTTTGCCAGCTGCGAGAATTTGATTCAACGCTTCCAATGCTTCTGGTACTTCTTTTTTCACGCAAGCACTCAAGTAGCTGTCCATCATTTCGTCTGTCAAGCTGCCTGTTACTTGCATGGCATCATCTAAAGTAATCGTTCCTTCACTAAATGAGATTGCCTGATCGAGAATACTCAATGCATCCCGCATCCCGCCTTCTGCGGAACGGGCAATCACATTCAATGCAGCTGGTTCATAGCTGATAGTCGATTCTTTTAAGATAAATTCAAGATGTTCGACAATATCTGCCGTATTGATCCGTTTAAAATCAAATCGTTGGGTTCGTGAAATGATCGTAGCTGGTATTTTGTGAGGTTCGGTCGTTGCTAAGATGAATATGACACTTTCTTTTGGCTCTTCCAATGTTTTCAACAAGGCATTGAAAGCTCCTGTTGAAAGCATATGTACCTCATCAATAATGTACACTTTGTACGCTGCCTTTGTAGGCGCATAATTTGCCCGATCACGGATAAATCGGATTTCTTCGACTCCATTATTGCTGGCAGCATCGATTTCGATCACATCTTCTTGCGTACCAGCAGTGATTGATCGACACATTTTGCATTCGTTGCATGGTTCACCGTCTTTACTGTTCGGACAGTTGATTGCTTTTGCGAAAATCTTTGCTGCACTTGTCTTTCCGGTTCCTCTGGGTCCTGTAAACAAATAGGCATGTGAGGTTTTGTGGGAAACAATAGCATTTTTTAGTGTCTGTGTCACAGCTTTTTGTCCAACGATGTCTTCGAAACGCTGCGAACGCCAGACTCGATAAAGTGCTTGATATGCCATAAGGATCCCCCTTTTTTAAAAAATTCACTATCTCTTATTATACGTGATATTGGGGAAAAAAACTACTATCCTTCTCGGCTTTTTCAGGTATTTAATCAATACGCAAGTTTCCATTTCAATTCCGTCTCTAGTCCGAGAAGTTTCACTTCTTCCTATGGTATAATAAATAAACAATAATTGTTTGGCATTAGCTGAATCAGAGGAGGAATTTTTTATGGGTCTTATCAAAGCAGCAACAAGTATGGTCGGCGGCGGTCTGGCAGATCAATGGCTAGAAGTCATCGAACCAGACAATATGAGTGATACAACGGTTATGACGAAAGGTGTCAAAGTTCGCAAAGATGACAAACGTGGCTCCAATCGTAAAGGAACAGAAGATGTTTTAACAGACGGAACAGTCGTCCATGTCTATCCAAACATGATGATGCTTTTGGTCGATGGTGGAAAAATCATCGATTATACCGCTGAGGAAGGGTATTACACCATTAAAAATGACGCAGCTCCTTCCATGTTCAACGGAACACTGAAAGAAGCAATTGCTGAAACATTTGACCGATTTAAATTTGGTGGCGTTACACCGCAGAAACAACAAGTTTTTTATATCAACCTCCAAGAAATAAAGGGAATCAAATTCGGTACGAGTGCGCCATTGAACTACTTTGATAATTTCTATAACGCAGAATTATTCTTACGGGCACATGGTACTTATTCTATTCATGTCGTTGACCCGATTTTATTTTATACAAACGCAATTCCTAAAAACAAAACACAAGTAGAAATCAATGATATCAACGAGCAATACTTAGCAGAATTCCTAACAGCATTGCAATCAGCAATCAATCAGATGTCTGCGGATGGACAACGGATTTCTTATGTACCATCTAAGAGTCTGGAGTTAAGCAAATACATGGATACTGCACTGGATGATTCTTGGCGCGAGTTGCGAGGGATGGAGATCGTCTCTGTCGCTGTGGCCAGCATTTCTTACACAGATGATTCTGTGAAACTAATCAATATGCGTAACGAAGGGGCGATGCTAGGTGATCCTAGTGTGCGTGAAGGATACGTGCAAGGTTCCATTGCCCGTGGAATGGAAGCAGCCGGAAAAAATGAAGCCGGAGCAATGACTGGCTTTATGGGCGTAGGTATGGGAATGAATGCAAATGGCTCTTACCTTTCCCAAGCGGCTCAAAACAACCAAGAACAAATCAAGCAACAAGCTGAAAAACAAAATCAACAAGCCGCACAAGGGAATGCAGATACTTGGACGTGTCCAGTCTGTGGGACAGAAAATTCCGGAAAATTCTGTTCCAACTGTGGCGCTGCCAAACCAGTAGAAAACGCTCAGCCTAAGCTACAGATGCGTTGCAGCGAATGTAACGAAATTGTGGATCTTTCCAACGGTATCCCTAAATTCTGTCCAAACTGCGGCAAACCGTTTAAAGGAATCCCCGTTGATTAATTTATTGAGAAAGGTGTGCAGCTGATGGATGTTCTGACACATAAATGTCCTAATTGCGGCGGTCCGTTGACTTTTGATCCTAAAGACCAAAAATTTCATTGCGAATACTGCCTGAATATCTATACCGAAGAAGAAGTCAGCCAATATGAGCAGAAGCAAAAAGAAGCGCGTATGGCTGGCGAAGAGAACAAAGAAGAACCTTCGCCTACAGAAGATTTTACTTTTACAGCCCAAGAACAGCTTACCGACATGAGTGAAGCCGAGCGCAAAGCGTTTGACGAGGCAGGCGGTTTTTCAGATACAGCGGACGAAGCTGCAGGTAATACTGTAGCGATGGATCTTTTCCTTTGTCCCAACTGTGGTGCAGAGATTGTGACCGATGCGACCACTGCTGCGACTTATTGTTACTACTGCCATAATCCCGTCGTACTATCGGGACGTTTAAGCGGAGAATTCTTGCCAAACAAAGTACTTCCTTTTGCTGTCGAGAAAGAAGAAGCAATCAATAGATTTCTCGCTTGGACCAAGAAAAAATGGTTTGTTCCAAAAGCTTTTTTCAATAAAGACCAAATCGATAAGCTGACGGGTGTATATTTCCCTTATTGGGCTACAGATGCTGAAGTAGATGGCACAATGCAGGCAAACGGCACCGTTATCCGCATTTGGCGAATAGGTGACATCGAATACACAGAAACGAAGCAATTTGCTGTTTCAAGAGCAGGCAAGCTTTCTTTTAAAGAACTAGTAAAAAATGCCTTATCAAAAAATACGCAACAAAAGATGGTCGAAGGTGTGCAACCTTTCCCGTTAGATAAAGCAATTGATTTTAAAAGCCAGTATTTAGCCGGGTTCCAAGCAGAAAAAAGAGATATCGAATACGAGGCAATCAAATCGCAAATCCAATCTGAATTAAAAGACTATTCAGAGAAGCTGTTAAAAGATACTGCCAATGGGTATACAACATTGACAGGAGTCCGAACCTCTGCTTCAATCACAAATGAAGTAAATAATTACGTATTGTTGCCGGTATGGCTCGTTACTTATCGAAGCAATGACTCAAGTAAAAAAGTCTACTACTATGCAATGAATGGACAAACAGGAAAAGTCAGCGGTGTCCTGCCGATTAGCCAGAAAAAATTAGGACTGACTGCTCTTGGGATTTTCGTTGGATTAGCGATCCTCTTTCTGATCGGAGGTTACTTGATATGATGAAAAAATTCTTTTTGTTCTTTCTTTTGCTAGTAAGTGTTAGTTGGCCAGTGGCTACTCATGCGGATACAGCGACGGTAAATGACGAGGCTGGGTTGTTCACTACAGATCAAATCCAATCTTTGGAACAACAGGCAGAAAAGCTGAATGAAAAAATCAAAGGACGAGTCTTGATCGTCACAACTACTTCTAATTCAGAAGAACCAAGAGACTTTGCCGATAATTACTTAAGAAAGGCAGTCGGAAATGATCAAAATGGCTCAGTTTTGCTATTGGATATGGGACAGCGTGAAATCTACATTTCGACTTCTGGTAATATGATCGATTATTTGACTGACAGTAGAATCGATTCGATCTTAGATGATGTTTATGATCAGATGACGAATGCTGCCTACTACGATGCTGCAAAAGCGTACTTGTCTAAATCAGCCACATATGTGGAAGACGGAGTTCCAGGAGGACATTATCGTGTAGATGAAGAAACTGGCAAAATCACACGCTATAAAGTTTTGACGACAGTGGAAATCATCATTGCTGTTGTTTTGGCTCTTATCCTTAGTCTTGTCTTTTATTTTGTGACTGTTTCGCGTTATCAATTGAAATCAGGCATCTACAAATATCCGTTCCGAGAAAAATCCAGTATCAAATTAACTGAAAAAACCGATCGTCTGACAAATTCTTTTGTCACGACAAGAAGAATCCCCAAAAGCCCACCTCCTGGAAGCGGCGGTGGCGGAAGTACTACCCACTCTAGCGGTGGCGGGACTTTTGGCGGTGGCGGAAGAAGTTTCTAAAAATAGCTAAATGAATGTTCGCAAAAAGGGCTGTGACACGATTTTTGTCACAGCCCTTTTGTTGCGAATAAACGGTGTTCAAAAGCTTGCATCCGCGGTAATAAGTCCAGCCAAGTTAAAAACATTAGGAGCTGTTTTTACTTGGCTGTTCTTATTACTTGATGCAGAACAGCTTTTTTACAATCTCTTGGTAAACGGTGTTCAATCAGCTGACCCTCGGTATTAGCTCAAAACGCTGATTTCACAACCTCTTATTCACGGTGTTCCAGAAGTAGCTTCTTCGGAAATAAGCCGAAATTTGTCAAAAAATTTGAGTAACAATTTTCGGAAATTCCTTCTTATTTCTTGAAGCTGACCACTTCTGTCACAACCTCTTTGTTCATCAAAAGATAATATTGTCTTCTAACAAGTCCATATTCAAAATAACGATATGATGATCTTTCACTGTGATAATACCATCTTTTTTCAACTGCTTTAAAATTCTGTTCACACTGCTAGCAGTTGAAATACCACAAAATTTGGCGATTTCTTCATTTGTGATCGAAAAATCGATCAGCATCCCCTCTTCTGTTCGCACACCGAATAAATCATATAATTCGTAAAGTTGCGTACAAACAGCTCCCAGTTTTCCATTTAACAGCATTTGTTGCATTTTTTTCATCGAATAAAGCAAGCGATAGCGGTAATACTCTTTTACATAGTGTTGCAGCTTTGGATCTTGGTTGATATTTTGCCAAAATCGCACACGATTGATTCGATAAAACTCTGCATATTCTGATTCAACTCGAATATTATACGGCGAATCGATGAATTGTGAATATTCGTCTTTTAAAAGAGAGACGATTTCAAGATCTTTGATATAGCGAAGGTTAAATTCTCTCCCATCATTTGAAATAACACTTGCTTTTACCGTTCCCTCTTTCAAGATATACGTATGGGAATCTTCCATCCCTTCGAATGTCAAATATTTATGATATCCTTTGCGTATTATCGGAAAATCATTTTTATCCAAATATTCCTTTAAGACTCTACTATCCAATGATGCTCCCCCATCCAAACTTTCATCTAAAAAGATCATACAGTACTTTAAAACTTTTTAAAGTCCAAAGGTATTTTACTAATGATATTAACATTTGTTAAGTACCTTTTTCTATCACTTATGCGATTTTTTTCCTTTTTTTTATTCGTTATACTGCAGAAGTAAAATTTTTTAAGAATAGAGGGAAAAAACATGAATTACTGGATGAACACAATCATTAATCGATTAGAAACAGCGTATCAAACAAGATTTGACATGAAAGCTTCTTTAGTCTTTTTAAATGATGCGTATCAAAACTCGATCGAATTGATCAAAGCAGTGGATGAGAATCCAACAAACGAATGCGAAGAATTTTTAAACCTGTTTATGTCTACACGGGATTTATTTATTCGCCAACTTGTTGATCGCTATCCATCCAATTATCACGATGTAGAAGTCCAAATACAAAAATTAAAAGCATATTCAGCTTAAGGGGAATGTATAACATACATGGAAAAGAAATTATTTAATAAATATTTTATCGGAATCACATTGATCAATTTTATTGTCTACCTAATTTATTATCTGTTGATGGTCATCATGGCAGTCATTGCGCAAGACACATTACACGCCAGCTTGAGCCAAGCAGGTTTTGCTTCTGGAATATATATCATCGGAACATTGCTGGCACGCTTATTCATGGGGAAACAGTTAGAACTATTTGGTCGGAAGTTTACCTTAAGAGGCGGCGCGATTTTCTATCTTCTGACAACATTAGCTTATCTTTATACACCAACTATCGGGGCATTGTATTTAGTTCGATTCTTGAATGGATTTGGTTACGGTACAGTTTCTACAGCTACAAATGCTATCGTTACTGCATATATCCCTGCATCTAAAAAAGGGGAAGGCATCAATTATTACGGATTAAGTACTAGTTTAGCTGCCGCTGTTGGACCATTTTTAGGAATGATTTTGCTGAACATGACTGACTTTCGTTTCATTATTTGGTTTTCAATTGTACTGGTCTTCTTTGTTACGATTGCCTGCCTTGTCTTTCCTGTAAAAAATATTCCATTATCTGAAGAACAAAAAACATCTCTTCGTTCATGGAATATCAATAGTTTTATTGAAAAGAAAGCACTTTTCATTACAGGAATCGCCTTTTTGATGGGTCTTTCTTATTCAAGTGTTTTATCATTTTTATCTTCTTATACAAAAGTAATCCACTTAGTTGCTGCTGGGTCATTTTTCTTCGTCGTATATGCTTTGGTCATCACATTTACACGTCCATTGACTGGAAGGATTTTCGATGTCAAAGGAGAACAATACGTGATGTATCCTAGCTATTTATTCTTAACAGCAGGATTATTTTTACTGAGTGTAACGACGAATAGTGTGACATTGCTTATTTCTGGAGCATTAGTCGGCTTAGGTTATGGTACGTTCATGTCAAATGGACAAGCTGTCTGTTTGAAGATCGTAAAAGAACACCGCATCAGTATTGCTTTGTCTACCTACTTTATTGGTTTAGACCTAGGCTTAGGGGTTGGTCCTTATTTGATGGGGATGCTAAAATCTCTTACTTCATTTAGAGGATTGTATGTGATTGCCGGAGTCATTCCATTGATATGTACAGCGCTCTATCTTGCTAATGGACGAAAACATAGTCATGAAGCAGAAGGCGAATTGATTGAATCATTGAAAAATGAAATTTGATCTTGATGAATAGATAAAAAAACCGTTCAGATCTGAAAATGATCTGAGCGGTTTTTTGATAAAAACAACTGATGCTTTATTCCATTTTTCGTTCGTCTGGTACGATTCCTTGACTTAACAACCACTTGTGGAAGAACCATTCTGCCACACCGATCAATAGAGCAGGAATCAAGACTTTCATCCAAATATCGACTGTATCATTCATAAAGTATAGATAGAGCCACAAGATAACTGCAGCTGAACCAGCATCTGCGATCGTCGCTGCGATGTTCCCTACTTTACGTAAGATCAACAGATCCCCTAGCACATAGATCATCACTACGATAATTACTCCAACAATCGTTGAATCCATAAAGCTAACACCGTATAAACCGGTCAGCACGACCCACAGAATTGCCCAGATCATGATTGCCTTCACTACCAACGCCTTCACATGTTTCATTTTCTGCACTCCTTTCTCCTGGATAAAAAAGTAAGATTATCTAACAAGATAACCTTTTCATTATTATACCATCGGCTAAGAGAAGCGAGCAAAGATAAGGTCCTATCTAAGAAAATGAAAAAATGGGAAAACACCTTAGAATATTCACGCAATAATTCATCCATACAGACATTCGATATGGTGTTCCTTTACTTTCTCATACTGTTCTTTTGCCAGTTCGTTACTTGTCACCAGATAATCGATTTCATGAAAAGCAATGGCTTGATGCATGAATTTATGTGCGATTTTTTGCTGTGTAACTAAAACGGCAAGCCGGTCTGCTTGTTTTCTATTTTTAGGTAAATGGTTTTTTACTAGAAATAAGTCCTCATCATTCAATCGAACTTTTTTTCCAAGCTATTAAGATGGGAGAAACAACAGTTAAAAAAAGAAGACCACTTAAGGATACTACAGAAATAAGTCCTATGGTTTGGATCAAAAATCCATAAATAATATAACCTAAAGAGACAAAAATATTAGACAAATAATTAATTGTACTAATCGCTTGAACCTTCTCTTCTTCTGGGAATTGGGCCAAAAAATGCTTCATGGAAATGATAGTAAAAATTGCTGTTATTGCTGTAAATAAACTATATATTACAAAAAAATTATTCAAATAAGATTCATAAAACATAAGAATAATGAAAAAAAGTAAGAAAAAACCTGAAATCAACAGACTAGATATTCTTAGCACAAATACATCATTCTTTTCTTGATAAATTCCCAATGCAATAAAAGAAAAAATCCCTTCGATTACTGTGATAATAGTCATAGATAAGCCAATCACTACCGAAGACGATAAATCAATTTGATCAAAACTGTAAATCATTATGACGTCTTTATTTGATAAGAATACCATGCTAGAAACAATCAAGATAAGTAGAAGTGGAGCCAATTGCTTTTGACTTCTTAAGTCGCCTAATTTATTTCTGTAAATTTCTAAAAAACTTACTTTGTCAGTCAATTTATTTTCTTTCGGGCGAATAGTCATAGAAAAACAGAAACAACTTGTTGTTATAAAAGTGACCGATATAAAAACAATTGTTCTTTCTATGGACCAGATACTATAGATGATTCCTCCAATTAAAGGAGATAAAATTTTCATTATTAGAACCATCATTTGAGTGGAAGTCGCTGATATTTCAATCATATCTTTATCCTCAAATATTTCTGATAATATCGGTATACAACCACCTAAATAGAAGACCTCAAAAATTCCAAGGCCAACAAGCAAAACGACAGGCACTATAATTGAAGTTATTTCCATTGAACTGTACAAAAAATAGATTATTATGCCTAAAAATCCTACAGCGACACTAGAAATTCCCATAATGTACCTTTTGTCATATTTTTCATTAATGAATCCGGATATCGGAGAAAATACAATATTAAAAATACTAGAAGCTGCTACTGCTACAGAGAATATGAGCGCTGATCCTGTTTCTCTTAAAACATCTAGCACTAAAATAAATTGCAGAACTTGACTACTCATAAATAGAATCATTGTTGCTAGAGAATTTTTTAGGTAATTTTTTTCTTTCTTAATATTAATTATTTTTACCTTCACTTTGTTTCCTTCCATCTTCTTCCCTCCTAATATTCAGCTATTATGGATCTTATTCTTCTTTTGGATCAATCAGTTTTTCACACTAAATGGCTACGTGTATTGCTTAATATAAAAATAAATAACACAACATTTTTTTGATAAATAGTTTAAACTTCGTTTTTATCCAACAAAAATCATAACATACTCAAATTATATTTACTATATAACTTATAAAAATAACAAATAAAAAAACAAACGAACATCCATTACTATGATGAATTCGCTGACAACACTTAATTGCTATAAACTTGAATACAAAAAACAGAATCCTCTTAAAGAGAATCTCGTTAAATATCGATACCTCAATTTGAATCTATCAATGGATCGAAAACAATCAGTTCTTCTGCGATCAATTGATCAAACCTCATAAAAAAACTCTCCCCCCACAAAAAAATGTTAACGTTTTCTTGAAGCTGAGGTCAGTATAGTATCGCTGGCTGCACCGTTCAATATTATGAATGAACAGAGGAAAAAGACCCATCATTCGCGTGTATAAGTCATTAAAATGAACGATTCAGCTCACAAACAATCGCAAGTCTATAACAAAACAAAAAGCCTTCCTTGAAAGGAAAGCTTAGCTTCTAATTTTAGGTAAATGGATTTTTACTTCGAAATCCCCCCTCTTCATTTCGTTAATATAAGGTGTTTTTATCAAGTGGATAATTAAAACTATATATTAGTTTTTTCATTGTTTTGTGCATTATGATGTAAAAAAAATATAAAGTTCTTGTCTTATAGCAAGTGCTTGATTCATTGAACCTTGTCTATTCAGGGTAGTAGTTATGCCTACAAGAGCAGAATTTTGAATGATTGGTGCTCCTATAGAACCATCTGAAATAGTAATATCGTGAAATAACAATTCTGGTGTATTAATTACTACAGTCTCGTTTCCCCACATTGTCTGTCCAAACAGATTACCAGTATAGCTCACAATATTAGATTGAGCAATTCCTTCCACTGGCACCGCATAATTTAAACGGCCAGATACTTCTTCTAATGAACTATTCATGGTTATATATCCCATATCATAACGAGAATCACCTTTATTTGTTCAACCTTGCATTGAACTGAATCTGTATCCTCCATTTTGTCCAGATGAAGGATCATCTGTAAGTGTTCCTCTTCCATCTTGACTAGCAATCCATATTAAACTCGACATTGCCCATCCATTAAACTGGTCTTGAGAGTATACCATACTCCCCGCGGTAACGAATCTATTTCCATCAATCAGAGCTCCTGTGCCTTGTTTCGTATAGATCGATATGCCATCAAAAAAGTATGTTTCCAAATAACCACATTGTTTATACGGCGATAAGTTAGTGTCAGCTTTAATTCTGTTATCTGCTTGTATAAGTTTACTAGGTAATTTGGGGCTCTTTTTTATTCCATCTTCTGTAAGAAATCCTTTGAAGAATATATGAGAATTCCCTGTAGATTCACGCATATATTTAGTAAAATCTTCTGATCGTTCAGTAGGATTATTCCCTTTTGGTATATAATGGATATTACTTTCATAAGATACTTTTTTGTTTAATTCATTTTCAGTAGACATCGCATAGAGAGTGTAAAATATTTTGTGTAAATAGAAAA